>CAMWXH010000032.1 GCA_947178165.1 uncultured Porphyromonadaceae bacterium
TTCGCCTGTGCTAGAAAGAGAAAGAGGCCGCCTAAACTTGTTAGACAGCCTCTAACTTAATTACATCGCTAAATTATGAATGGCAACTAAAAAGGAACGCGAACAGCAGCGCGAACATGCACGCCTCCTCTATATGCAGGGGGAACCCCAGAAGTCTATTGCAGAAAAGGTCGGGGTCTCGGCTCAGACTGTTACAAAATGGGTCGCGGATGGATGCTGGGAACAGGCACGCGCCGCTGCCAACATCACTCGTCAGGAACTCGTTAACAAAATTCTTAACAGCATTAATGTGCTGTTAGAAGACTTGGCAGACAATCCAAGTCCGGAAAAGACAGCCGCCGCTGCTGATAAACTTGTTAAATTTTCTGCCACTATTGAACGACTTGACAAAAAGACTTCAGTGGTAGATGTTATCCAGGTTTTTATAGCTTTCAGCAAATGGTTACAACACCGAATGAGCTATGATAACAACGTAACGCCGGAACTACTCAAAACCATCAACCATTATCACGATCTTTTCATATCCGAAAAGTTAAAAGAGTCTTTCTAACGTATGACAAAAGCGGAATTAAAAAAAGCGATTGAGAAATGGAAACAGCACTGCGAAACTGTGCAGGCTGCCACTTCCATAATTATCACCGAAACGCCGGCACAGCGTCTCGCACGCATTGCCCGGCTACGTTCTGATTATGCCGCTTTCGTTGATTACTATTTTCCGCACTGGACTATTAACCCGGAAACGGGCAACGCTACCCCCTGCGCTAAATTCCATATTGACGCGGCAAATAAGATTAAAGCCAACCGCAACCTCAAAGCCGGTTTTGTCTGGCACCGTGGCGCGGCAAAGTCAACCAATATGGACGTATTTGTCCCCATGTGGCTAATGTGTCAGGAACGCCGGGAAATTAACGTCATGGTTATTGTCGGCAAGTCTGAGGATAACGCCAAAACTCTGTTGGGCGATATTCAGGCGGAGTTACAGTACAACCAGCGTTATATTGCCGATTTCGGCGAACAGTACAACGCCGGATCATGGGAGGAGGGCGAATTTGTAACGCAGTCGGAAGTCGCGTTTTTTGCACGCGGTCGCGGTCAGTCCCCCCGTGGTCTGCGCTACCGCTCACACCGCCCTGACTACATCGTCATTGACGACCTCGACGACGACGAAATGGTGGAAAGTCCCGCCCGTGTCTCTAAACTATTCGACTGGGTGCGCTCCGCTCTTTTCGGCACTCTCGACGGTGGACGTGGCCGCTTCTTTATGGTCGGCAATATGATTGCAAAAAATTCGGTGCTGGCGAAGTGGTGCGACATTAAGAGCGTGCACGTTACCCGCGTGAATATCTACGACCGCGACGGCAATATCTCATGGGCTGCCAAATGGACCCCCGCCGAAGTGCAGGCACTCGCCGACGTGGCCGGTTATCGCGCATTTCAAAAGGAATACATGAATAACCCAATAATTGAGGGCGCCGTGTTCCGCAACGAGTGGATCCACTGGGCCAAACGCCCAGCATGGTCCAAATTCTCAGAAATTGTGCTTTACATCGACCCCAGCTTCAAAGGCTCCAACAAAAACGACTTCAAGGCTGCCAAACTCTGGGGCAAGGTCGGCACACAGCTATGGCACCTCCGGGCGTTTGTCCGCCAGTGCTCCGTTGCCGAAATGGTCCGCTGGTGTTATGACCTCTACGAGTGGAGTCGTGCTATAGACCATTTTAGAAATGGTGAGACACGTGGTATAGCAATCCGCTGGTATATGGAAGCGAATTTCATGCAGGACACCATCCTGGACGAGTTCATGCGTGAGGGTGAGCTTCGCGGTTATCAACTCCCCATGACCGGCGACAAGCGCAAAAAGCCTGACAAGTTCCAGCGCATTGAAGCCGTTTCGCCTCTCTGGGAACGTGGCTTTGTCTTTTACGATGAAAGCCAGCGCGACGACCCCGACATGCTGGCCGGCATAGATCAGACCCTTGCATTTGAAAAAGGTATGCGCGGACACGACGACGCACCCGACGCGGACGAGGGGGCTATCTGGATTTTACAGCGCGACACGCGCCAGAAAAATATTGTCAAATCTACTTCAATAGGGTTGCGACCTAACGCCAAAAATGTATCATGGTAATATCTGAATTTTTCCGCGCCATTATCTTTGACTGGCGCAAAAATCGTGCGATCCGCGAAGCCCGGCGCTCCGCTGACCTATACCGTAAAAAATTCCTGGTGCTCGTTCATAACGGCCGCCCGGTCTGTGTTTCCATGCAGGGAGTGAAAAAATTGATCCGGCAAAAACGTTTGCCCGGTCTGACTGCTGAAAAAGCCCGCGAAATAGCAATTTTTGAAGCAACCCCCAAAATCTCGCGCCCATGTTCCTGACACTCGACGATTACAGCAGCGTATGCGACGAATATGAGCTCAAGCAGATAACGCAGAACAGCGCAATACGCCTGACTGCCGAAGCCGCAGCCCTGGAGCAAATAGGGTCTTATCTCCGCCACCGCTACGACATGGACCGCGTGTTAGGTGCTGAGGGCGGCTGCCGTAACGCCATGCTGGTGCAGTGCGCTGTCAATATATCCCTGTGGCTCATGATTCACCGTCTGCCTCAGAATATGGGGCATGAGCGCCGCGAATGTCTTTATAACGACTCCATCAAATGGCTCCGCGACATTCAGGCCGGCAAAGCCTCCCCGGACTTACCCCTATATCAGTCCCAGGACGGCGACAACGACGCCCGGAACCCCGTGCGCTTCGGCTCCATGAAGCCCAACAGATACGACTATTAAACACCCGTTAAATACCGTTTAACCCATGTTTAAGCTATGCGCTAAGATTGAAATTAAGGGCGACCGCTCCTGGTCTCTCGACTTCGTTACTGCCGTTGAGATTACACGCGACACCGAAAAGCTCACAGCCGAAGCCAAAATAACACTGCCTAAAAAATTGAAGTGGGACGGCTCGGCTGAAATTCCTGTGCGCCGGGGCGACGCCGTGCGTATATCCCTGGGCTACGACGACAATTTGCAGCTGGCTTTCGTGGGCTATGTCCGTGACGTAGGCTTCAAAACTCCGGTGGTTATCACCTGCGAGGACGACATGTTCAAACTCAAACAAATGCCGGCACAGAAAAAAGCCTACCGCTCTGTTACAATCGAAACGCTGCTCAAGGATCAGGGGATTACTTACCGGCTCAACGTCATGGGCGAACAGTCGCTCGGCGCCTACCGTGTCACTGCCGACACCGTGGCCGCCCTGCTCGGCAAGTTGTCAGAACAGGGCATCCGCTCTTTTTTCCGATATGAGGACGGGGAACCGGTTCTTTACTGTGGCGTGCTCTTTGAGCGCGACAGTACCCCGTCGCAAGTGTTTCGCTCCGGGCTTAACATCATTTCAGACCAGAGTCTCCAGCAGCAAAGGGCGGAAAATATGCGCCTGCGTGTTAAGGCGGTCAGCCTAATGCCTGACAACAAAAAAATTAAGGTTGAGGTCGGCGACGCCGACGGCGAACACCGCACACTGCACACATACAACAAGACTGAAAGTGAGCTTAAGGCTTGGGCCCAGCAGGAAGTCAAACGCCTAAAACGCGACGGCCTCACCGGCTCTTTTACCACTTTCGGAGCTTCTCTGGTTGACTGTCTGGACGCCATCGGCCTGATTATCGACGGCACTAAAATGGGCGTTTACCAGGTCAAAAAGAATGTAATTAAATACGGTTCGTCCGGATTCCGCCAGGAAATTACGCTCGGACTCCGCCTACAATGATTTTATGGCTACGCAGAATTTACGAAACATAATCCGGCAACTGGCACAGCCCGACGGTGAAACTATCGCCCTGGTGTGCACCGTGGACGCGGTGGATAAATCCGCGCGCACTGTTGACTGCTCCCCAATCAATGAGGGCGCGCCCCTGCTCGGTGTCAATCTCCAGGCTAACCAGGGCGCGGACTTCGGTCTGTGCCTATTCCCTGAAATCGGCTCTTTTGTTGTCGTCGGCTTCATCGCGGACGGTGCAGCCGGCGCGGTTCTGCTGACTGAAAAAATAGAGTCGGCCGAAATTGTGATCGGCGACACCTCGGCCGTCATGGACGCCGACGGAGTGCGTATCGACGTGGGCGACATTTCCGCACATCTGGATAAAAACGCCGTGACTTTCAACGGTGGCGACCTCGGCGGGCTTGTCAAGGTTGAGGACCTGACAAAACGCCTTAATCTCATTGAAAACGACATCAACAAATTAAAATCCGCCTTTTCCACGTGGGTGGTGGCTCCCCAGGACGGCGGGGCTGCTCTTAAGGCTGCCGCCGGTTCCTGGTTCGGTTCACAGCTCACGACGACAAAGCGCGGAGATTACGAAAATAAAAAAGTAACGCAATGACAGGTCTGCAAATTGATACAAACACCAGCGACCTGCTGGTGTCCTCCGCCGGGGCTGTGGTCGCTCCGGCTGAAAACTTTATTGCCGAAATTGTCCTGACCGCCTGCCGGGGCGAGTTCAAGGAACACCCCCTGTTAGGCGCCGAAGCCAGACTCATGCTTTCCGGCGCGCCTGATCCGTTCTGGCCGGGCAACGCTAAAAAGATGTTGCGCGGGTGTGGGCTGGAAGTTAATAACCTGACACTATCCCCGGAGGGTGTCGTAAATATTACATGAAGCTATGCAGATAACTGTAAACGACCGCCAGTCGCTCCCTGACATCGCGCTGCTTGCGCTCGGCTCCCTCGCCGGGCTCTTTGCCCTTGCTGTCCGCAACGGCATTTCCGTGACTTCCCAGCTGTCAGACGGTCAGGTGCTCAATTATGAGCTGGAGGACGTGGTTAGCCTGTCCGTCCGCTCGGCTTATGCGCTCCAGTCAATCGCGCCGGCTACCGACATAGACCGCGCCGATTATCTGGAGCTCCTGTATCAGACCGGTACACCGCGACCGCTCAAAAAACTTCAAAGGCCGGACCCGGAAACGGCGATCCCCGACAAACTGGTGGAAGTGCTGGAAGCTCTCGAAAAGGGCGAAGCCATCAACCCGGAATCATCACGCGAATTTACACGTATTTTCGACAACCCTTTCAGCGAAATATTTTCATAACCCTTTTAACATATTCCACAAATGGCAAATCTCACCCCAAACGACTTGCAGCGGCTTGATACCGCCGATCTGCTCAAACAGGCCGAAGTCATACGCGACGCGGTGGAGGCAAAGTCCGTTTCTGCCCGTCAGGTCGGCCGGTTGTTTGCCTCCCTGGTGGAAGCCTGCGGCGACATCAACAAAGCGGTCGGGCTGTTCCTTTCCACCAACGTGCCAGAAATTCAGGACGACATCAACCAGCGCCTCGCCGGAGCGACGGAAGCGACAAACAAAGCTGCTGCGGAAATTCAGAAGTCCGAAGCTGCCCGCGCACGTGTGGAGGCTCTTATCGCCCAGCTTTCCGGCCAGAGCCTCGCCAGCCCGCTGCGCATCGACATTAAAAGCGCCCCGGTGCTCATTACTCTGCGCAACCCTGTGCCCCAGCACATCGACGCCCGGCTCTTTCCTCGCTTTGGTCTCGGCTCGGTGCTGTTCATCGGCGACCATCAAGCGGTCAGCGTTACCCCCGACGGCTATGTTACCCCGGTGCGCCTCGGCAAGTCTGAAATTAACGCCGTGGCTACTTCTGACACGGCTATTTATAACACCCTTTGCATTGAAGTGGTGCCACCGCGCTGCCGCCTTTCGGCTGCCGGTGCGCTCCGACTCGACAGCAAAGGCAATATCCGTTTAACTTGACATTTTAAAACAATGGCAAATTTTATTACATCTATACGCGACTATTTCAGTCGCCCCTCACGCTCGGAACTTATGGAACTTGCCCGACGTGTCAGCTCCAAACAGGGGTTGAAACTCACCGCTAATCTCCAGCAGCAGACCGACAGCCTGACTAAAAAGGACATTGCAGACTGGCGCGCCGCCAATCAGATAGCTATCGACATCGAAAACCCCAACCGTTGCCGGCTTTATGATATTTATGCCGATTGCATTCTTGACGCCCATCTCTCCGGATGTATAGCTCAGCGCAAGGGAAAGGTCTTGCAAAAGGATTTCCGCCTCGTCAATGCTGACGGCAAGGAAAATGTTGAAGCAACGGAACTATTGCAAGCCTCCTGGTTCCTCGACTTCCTGGACCTTTGTCTGGATTCTATCTACTGGGGACCAACTATCATTCAGCTGGGCGACGTAGTGCGTAGCAACGGACCCATGCGTTTTGACTATGTGGGACTCGTGCCACGTAAGCATGTGGTCCCGGAATACGGGCGACTTGTCCGCAACCCCGGCGATGACTGGCGCGGTGGTAGTCCTTACCGGGAGGGCGACATAGCCAACTGGTGCGTGGAAGTAGGTAAACCGCGCGATCTCGGTCTGCTTCTTAAGTGTGCCCCCTCGTGTATAAGCAAAAAAAATATGCTTGCCTATTGGGATGTGTTCGGTGAAATTTTCGGTATGCCTATGCGAATAGCCCGCGTTAATGGTCTGGATGATTCGGAGCGTGCAAGAACCGAAGCAGCCCTGCGCGACATGGGCGCGGCTCAATACATCGTCACCACCGATGGCACCGAAATTGAAATTAAGGAAAGTAGCCGTGGTGACGCTTACAACGTCTATGACAAGCGCGTGGACCGTTGTAACTCTGAGCTATCAAAGGTCGTGTTAAATCAGACTATGACAATAGACTCCGGATCCTCGCTTTCCCAGTCCGAAGTGCACCTCGAAATTTTTGAGCGCACCACAGAAAGTGATGCCATTATGTGCGCTCACACTATCAATGGACGGTTGCTTCCTCTCATGGAGCTGCACGGCTTCCCGGTAAAAGGGTGTCGCTTCCAGTGGAACAATGCCACAAGCTACTCACCGGCCGAACAGCGCGAAATTGAGCGTCTGGTTCTGGAGTATTACCAAATTCCGCCGGAATACTTCACGGAAAAATACGGCGTAACCATCGACGCGCCGCGTGAAGCTAAGACACAGCCCGACCGTTTTTTCGACTGAGCCCCGCGCAGAGCTCAACAATGAGACTGGCTGACACGGCGGGGCTTCGCCGCTCTTATCTCTCTTTTAACAGCGCTCTGGCTTCCCTGTACGATGAGGATTTGCTTAGATTGTCTGCCGGGACTCCCGGCCCCGATTTTGACGACACGGCCTTTTTTGATGCTGCCGGCATGGTTTACAATGCCGGGGGCTTCGACCCGTCACAGCTCAACACCCCGGAAGCGCGGCGCCTCATTGCCGAAACCTTGAAACAGCTTAACACTGCCATCAGCTCCGGCGTGCCCCATGAGGTCCCGGAGGTGGTGCGTTATGCTCTCGAAAATAATGCTTTTATTTTCTCCGGCTTCAAGGCTTTCCACACGCTGCGCGAGGTCGGTCTGTCCCTGACTACCGACAAAGGCGAGATTAAACCTTTTGAGACTTTCCGCAAGGACGTGGAGCAGGTTAACAACCGCTACAATCATAATTACCTCTATGCGGAATATAACCACGCCGTCGGGGCTTCCCTAATGGCTGCACGCTGGCAACAGATTGAAGCCGACGGCGACCGTTACGACCTCCAGTACCGCACTGCTCAGGACGACCGGGTGCGCGAAGATCATGCAATTCTGCACGGTACCACGTTGCCCCCCTCTGATCCGTTCTGGTCGCTCTATCTGCCGCCCAATGGCTGGAACTGCCGCTGCACTGCCGTACAGGTCCGCCGGGGTAAATACCCCCAGAGCGACCCGGTGCTCTCAATGCTGCGCGGCAACAACTGCACCGAAGCAGCCAAACAGCAGATTTTCCGCTTTAACCCCGGCAAGGAACTGAAACTCTTCCCGCCCAAACATCCGTATTACAAGGCGCCGGAAGCAGCCAAACAGGTAATTGAGCAAATGGCAGCGGAGCAGAAACGTGAATACATCGCACAGCGTCGCCGTGAAATTCGCGAGTATATGGCACAACACCTCGAAGAGCCGCTCGTTAATCCGGACTTTCACCGCACCGCCTCATTGTCGGGAGGCTCTGTAAAGGAATTTTTGAACCAGCCACACAAATTCTTAGTGCATAAAAACGAGCTTTTATTGGGTATTAAACGGGTGTTTAAGGTCGCCCGTTATCTCGGCGTTAATCCGGCTTATGTCAAAAAGGGTCTGAAACATTCACACGTTTTTGAAATTGAGTTGTGCGGTGAAAAGTCGTGGCTGCTTGTGCGCGAGTATGTGGACGGACGTTGTTATGTATATTCTTGTAGCGACAGCCCCAAAGTGGCAACAGGGCTTATAAAACCGAAAGACCCTGAATAGCCAAATCCGGAACTGCAATCCGGTAGGAAATTCAAAGCCTTTCATATATCTGCCGGCATGTAGGACTACCGGACTTCTTCAAGTCTCCACCCTCAAAGGCTTAGGCTTTCCCTTGAATTACCGCAAAGTTAATAATAATTCTTTAAACGACAATGCTTGACCCGCAAAAATTAAAAGCCGACATTCTCAGCGACATGCGCGTGGACCTCTCCGAAGAGTTCGACCGTAACTTTGAGCGTAAGGCCTTTTTCTCCGACAAGTGGAAGCCTCGCGCACATCAATACCCGCGCGGATCCCTCCTGATGGTCTCCAGTGCTTTGCGCCGCTCAGTTAGGGGTGGCGCTGAAACTCTCGAAAACGGTGTGCGTTTTTCCTCTGCTGTGCCTTACGCTTCAATCCACAATGAGGGGCTGACAGGCTACAAAATGGTAAGAGCCCACACCAGAACCATAAAGAAAACCGGCAAAACACATAACGTCCGCGCACATCAACGCAAATTCAATATGCCGCAGCGTCAGTTCATCGGTGACGGCCCGGAAACGCAACGTATCATCCGGGATGCAATCGACCGAAACCTCAAAAATTTTAATTTAGAATTAACAGACTTTTTCAGACAATAATAATTGTGCCCCGAACATAGTGAGGGGAGTATATTATGAGAAAACAGATTTTTACAGCCATCGCCGAAAAACTCCTTACAGTGCCCGGCATTACTTACGTGGACCTCTGGAACGACAACGGCGCACACTTCGCCGGCGGTTCCGTCTTTCCGCTCCCGTCAGTGTTCGTTGAGTTTGAGGTTATCGAATGGCACCAGCAGAACAACGGGGCGCGCCGTGCTGACATCAACGTCCGGCTCCACATTCTCAGCCGCGCAAAAAAAGGAATACACGGAAGCCAGGACCCTGCAATGGTCGAAGCTCTGGCAAGGTTCGACCTTATCAACAGTATTAACACCGCCATGCAGGGGCTGCGCGGTGAAAACTTCGCCGGCTTCATGCACACAATATCGGCAACCAATCACGCGCACGAGGAAATTGTGGAAGATGTTGAGTGCTTCCGCACATCAGCGCAGGACCTTACAGCAATGAGACGCGACAAGCCCTTTCCGGGGCTCTCTGCCGCGATTTCAACAGTTAAGTAATACAACAACACCCCCGGCGGATTCAGTGTCCGTCGGGGGCGTATTTTAGAGCTCGTCGAATAACGAGGGGGAGGTGTCCTGTGGGCGTTCCTGGTCTGCCTCGGGGTCAAGCCCCAGCATATTCAAATATGTGCGGTAACAAATACCAAATTCAGGCTCGATCCAGCGCCGCCACACAGCTTTATAGCATTTAGCTTGGTTCCCTGCTTCATAATGCAGAGCGGTGAGGGCTTTTATCTTTTCAGCCCGCGCCAACGTCGATTTGTGCCGCTTTTTCTTTGCCATTTGCCCGATTTTTAGTATCTTTGCACCGTCCTTTTACACAGGCTCAGCGCTATCGGTGGCTTCGGCTTCCCGTTGGCGCGGTCTTTTTTTATTCGGCTACCTCTGCCTCGGTTCCCTCCGCTTCCGCGTCAGGTTCCGGGGGTGCTTCATTTCCGGGCAACAGATCTACGTCTGTAATGCTCAGCGGAATGTTACGCCAGGCGTTGCCGGTGCTCTCGTCGCGGTACTGCGCACGGATATAACGGCGCGTCTCAGTCGGCTGGTAACTTTCCCGGATTATCTTCACCGCTTCGATAAACTGGTCGTCGTGGCTTTCCTCCGCCATCTTCTGGAGCTGGAGCACCTTGCTGGCGTTGAGGTTCCCCTGGCGGTCCTTGCTTAAGAGCCGCATTACTGCGTTGACAAGGCTCTTGCTCTTTTCATCAGTCGCCAGACTTTCCAGATAGCGGCGCACCATCGCTATGCCAGCCTCCGCCATGTCGGTCCAGCCGTCCACGGTATTGACGCCCAACGTCAGGCGCTGGGTGCTGTCGCTGTTGGTAAATGTGTGGCTGAACTGTCCCTCTTCCTTAAAGCCCACGACATCGGCTTTCATGTCCAGAACCGCAGCAAAGTTGCCAAATGTGGCATCTTTGGTTGTCTTAATCTGTTCGCTCAGGCTCCGAAGTTCCGGAATGGTTGTTGCCAGTTCATCGTCTACCATCTGCTGGTAAGCCAAACGCTGCTGCCTGCGGAGTTCCGCAGCTTCTTTTTTCGCTTTTTCTGCCTTGAACGCTTCCCACTCGGCGCGTTCTGCGGCACTCATTGTTACTTGTTCGCTCATTTGTAAAGTGTTTTTAAGTGGTGATTAAATATGTTTTAGATTGTCTGCCGGACTCCGGCTCTTTTTACACCGCCAAGCGTTATTCATCTTAATTTTCGGCGTCTGGGGAGTCAAAGTTTAATGATCCTGCTTACTCACTCGCCCACCACACCAGGGCGTCCAGCAGCTCGATTTTGGCATTTTCGGCCATTCCCTCTGTCTGCTCCCGGATCATGGCTGTTATCTTTTCAAGTTCCTTGCTCATTGTTAGGGGTAACTGTGTAGCCCTTGCCACGCAGGTAGTCGGCCACTTGTTTAATATCTGCGTATTTTAACACGTCAAAAATATAGTCTGATACATATTCCGCGACGGCTTTCTCACTCGCGTAGTCTATCTTAGAATTGATAAACTTGGTTTTTTCAGTTCGGCTTAACTGCCGGAAAACTGTGTTAATGTCGGTTGCCATATCTGTTAATTTAGTGTTGGGTCTAACTCCTTGCCGGCGGTCAGCTGTTGCATCAGCAGCGCATCAGTCAGCGCATCGACCGCCCGGACGTCCTTGACCTTGTTGTTAAATGTCGCTATGAGGTTACGCAGCCGCTCCCTCGGTATCTTGTTGAAGTCATTGTAACCGCTGGCGCGCATTGCTATGCCTTTTATTATGCTTATATTTTCGGTCTGCCCGGTTTCCCGTAGCCAACGACCTATTGCCGCAATTACTTGCTTACGCAGTTTGTCCAGTCTGGCGGTGCCCTGCTTGTGATCCACCTGTTCGCTCAGCTTCGCGCAAATATCTATTAACTGGTGTTGGCTCAGATCGCGGCTGCTCTCTACGCCCCAGCTCGTCAGGATCGCGCGCTTCGCTTCATCATCAAGCCCCAGAACCGTGCAAAGGGTGTGGAACTTTTTCAGGAGGTCGCGCTGTATCTGGTCCATTGTCTTATTTTCTTTTTTTGCCATGTCGTTTATTTGATTTGTTGTGCCCAGTAGTCGGCTGCTCCCTTTTCCCAGATTATGAAGTCGGCGCCACCCTCGCCCTTGTCGGGGTCCTCATATCGGGTCGTTACAAAGGCTTTGAAGCCCTCAACCCTGATTTTTATCTCGGCGTCATACCTCACACGCTGCGCAAGGTTCCCGGCCGGCTGGCCGCCTTTGTCCTGGCTTATGAATATGAAAAGTTTGTCGGGATAGTCATCTTTCAACTTGGTAAAATCAGACCATTTGAAGCCGTGCCAATACTGGAGACTGTCAATTACAATTATTTCCGGGCTCTTGCGCTTCGCCAGTCGGGTGCGCAGCTCTGCGAGGCTCTCCTTTGCCAGCAGAATAATATTGCTGCCGGCTTCCTCCATCGCCACGCGCTCCCACGCCTTTTGCAGTGATAGGCTCAACCCCTGCTCGAGTGAATTGTAAGCCACACGCCGGAACCCGGCCAGATACTTGCAGAGCATGAGCGTAAACGTGGTTTTGCCGGAGCCACTGCCGCCCCAGATTATCCACGCGCCCCGAAGCTCGGGACGGCCGAAGCTGGCGAGATATGCGCCCGTAAATTCTGCCGTCTCAAACTGTGCTGCCAGCACGTTTTTATTGCTTATCGCTCTGCTCATAGTCGGTTACATTCTGCTGACTTGGGGTCCGTAGCCCTTGGCCTCTATCATTGTGTTAAATGCTTTTCGTTTGTCTGTTACTTCCTTGTCTGTGCTTCCACTGATTGACACCATGCAATCGCCAAACATCCACATACCAACTTCAATGTCGGTCACTGGCATATTTAGCAGCCATTCAGCAAGTGGCTCGGGTATCCAGTCGCCCATTATCCAGAACACTGCCAAATTATTCATCGCTTCGCTCTTTTGGGGTTTACATACGCCCAGCCGATAAGTCGGCCCGCTGGCAGGGCAATGCCTGCGAAACATTTCGGCCCGGAATTGGAAGCCCTCACACAGAAGTCGCCGTCCTCGTCAATCTCGCCATCGCAGTAACCGGTGTAAACTTCCAAATTATTAAACACGAAGTAAGCTGGGCGCCTGCCGTCTATGGTCGGGAGTGTGTCGGGCGCATGAAGCACCCGACGTTTGCCGCCCTTGAATGTTACCGTAATCTTTGTGTCGCTCATTTCGCACCTCCTTTCACTTTAGCCCACACGCTGCGTTTAACGCGCCTCAGATCGCCGTCTGCCTCGTCCACAATGCTGTTAATGGCTTTTGCATCAGTAATGCCATTTGCCACGCATACGGCCGCCACATCCTCGCTGTTGAGCAGGGGCAGTTCCACGAACTTGCGACCTATGCGGCTGTAAATTTCAGCGTAGCCCTTGCGGTTCAGACGCAGCCCCTTTTCGATTCTCGCTTTCAGGTATCGGGTTGCGGTCATGATTATGCCGCAGTGTCCCTCAAGCTGATTATACAGGCTAATGAAAAAATAGAGCACCTGGTCGCTCAACTTGTCCGCCTCGTCAAGCACTATCAACGGCGACTCCTTGCGCTTCAACGTGTCCACAATCGTGTCCATCATGTCGGCCACTGTGTTGCCGCTGTAAGTCGCCCCCATTGTCTGGAGCACCTTTGCCATGAATGTGCGCCGGTTCCAATACTCGGAGCAGACCAGGTGATACACGTTGCGACCTCCGGCCGTGTAGGTCTTGATCGCTTCGGTCTTGCCGCTTCCGGCTTCACCGATAACGCCCACCACCAGAGCATCACGCTGGGAGCTTTCAAGTGTGAACGTCATTGCTTTGTATGCCCGGGTCGGTACCAGGTGCCAGCCCTCCGCTGTCTTGCCGGCTCCAATCTGTCCGGCTATGCTTCGCCACATGTCGTCGGCTATCGTGTCCCAGTTTCCGGCAAGCACTTTGCTGACCGTCGCGCTGCTCACTCCGTTAAGGCTGGCGGCTGCTTTGTTCTGGCTCCCTTTTTGTTCGCAGTATGCGCGGAGCTGTTCGCTTATCTGTTTTTTCTCGTCTGCTGTTATCATGTCCTTTTACTTTTAGAAGTTATTATAATCAAAGTCGTAATCATCGCCGGGCTGTGCGATCGGCACTTCCACCGCTTCAACCTCCAGCTCTTTAATGTCGGCTGCTGTCAGTCGCTTTTCGCTCCGTCGGTCTTTGTGCTGTCCCCGGCTGTCGGTAATCAGAAGCCTGTCCTCAATGCTGCCGCGAAGTGCCGGAGTGCCGGCGATTATTTCCTCAGTGCGTCGGTATGCCTCGCCCATGCGCTCGGCTGTCCGGGCTTCCAGCTCTTTGTTGAAGTCGCGCACTCTCTGGAGCTGTTCTGCGTCCCCGGGTCTGCGGTCAGCTAATGCCATCGGCTGCACATACTTCTCCTCCATCATGTAGCGGCGTGTGCCTGCCTCATTCACTGCCAGAACCGTGTGCAGGTCGTCAGGGTCATACAATACTGTCCAGCGCTCTGCCGCATGGTCGCGGAAGTCCAGATCAAAGCAATCATAATCACGCTTGACTCCTAAAATGGTGGGACGAAGTCCGCAACCCTCGAGCACATTCTTAAAGCCGGTTTCAGCCCCGAAATTCAGCAGATAGCTTTCACGGCTCAGGGGGAGGCGGTGTTCAGGTCTCAGCATATCCAGCCCGGCCATAAACGCCTCATGTTTCCCCATGCGCTCCAGTCGCATCATCTCGTCAATCTGGGCGCGGAGTCCTGCTTCATCGGGGAACTGGTGACGTATGCGGTTGAGCGCGTCGCTGTTCGGCTGGCGCTTCGGGTCGGTGGTGATACCGAAGCCCGACCAGTTGTTGCACCTGATACAGTAGTTTGTATTGAGATAGTTGAAATAAGACTCAACCGGCTTTGCTTTTGCGTTGTGTGCCTGTGCCGGCGTTACCTTGCCGCCCATCACTGCATAAAGATCCTGCATTGTCTTGATAGCGTAGCGGTCGCTCTGTATCTGGTTCGCCCGGAGCATTTGCCCGGTCAGTTCTGCGGTGTGCTTGGCTGCGTTCCTCAAAGCCTCTTTTATCAGGGCCGGGCTCTCATGCGTGCCGACGGCGTAGCCAATCGGGTAGTTGTTGAACACGTCCAGAACCACAACCAGCGTCAGGCGGTTGGTGTAGGTCGTTACGTTATGCCCCTTTTTGTCCTGCTTGGTTGTCTGATACAGCAGCTCCACAGTCCAGCCGTCAAGCGACCACATCAGCAGCGGCGTGCTCGGTCGGCTGCGCTTCACCTGCATTGTCACGTTATTGCGGAAGTTTGACACTCCCAGACGTCCGGCACGTATTACTGTGCCTAACTTCTCACGCCACACGCCTACGGTCTTAGCTGTGATCTTCGGCCAGCCCTTTGCATCGGCAAAGCGGTTGTAACCCTCAGCCACCAATGTGTCGGGGAGGTTATTATGGTGTGCCAGCAGTGCCGTTAATACCTGTTCGCGGTCCTCGTCGGCTACTTTCGCGGCGTTGCCGTTCAGATACTTGCCCGATATGAAGCAGGCGTAACCTTGCTCCACATACTCGGCCATCTTCATTTGCAGACGGCGCGCACTCCCGGGCAGTGAGTGAGGCCAGCGGTCGGCCAGTCGCGGAAGCGAAGCAGCCGCACGCGCCCAAAATTCTTTTGCCGCCAGCACCTTTTTGCCGCTGCGCTGCCGCTTGCTCACATGAGCATCCCAGCAAGCACGGAAAGCGTTCATGATAGCGGCGTTTGCCGAATACTCCAGAACCTTGCCGGCTGGCAGGTTCCGCCCATCAGCCAGGGTGTAGGTCTCGAAAAAGTTAAGGGCCGCACCGTCCGGCTGGATCGTGTCTAAAAATTCCTTGCTCTCGGCTTGCTCCTGAGCATCAGGATAGCGTTTGTATATCTCGGTCTGCCACTTCATGGCGAAGCTCTTGACCGCATACCACGCCTGCCGTCCGTTCCCTCCCTTGACAACCTGCTTGACCTTACCACGTTGAACCTGCTTCTTAAGGTTGGCCGTGGTAATAATCCGCCCGGTGAGCTCCGTGTGGCTTATACATATTTCACCATTGATTATTTCCATTCCTTTTACTATCTTTGTGGCTCATTTACTTTGGTAACTTTATGAAACATATCGCCACCATTATTTTTTATGACACTGTTTCTCCTGGAGAGGATTCAAAGCGTTTAAAGCGCATAGCTCGTATGATTCACCGCGAGAATCTCCCGTTATTAGAAGAGCGTTACGAACACATTCCATGCAAATTCGACGACCTCTTAAAAGCTCACTCAACTTCATCCGGTTCGTTCGTTGAGATTCCGGGAGCTGTAGAGGAGCGCTACTGTGTGTGGTTAGAGTCATCGGACCAGAAAAAATTGTTTGCGCTAATCGCAATGCTGCGAGCCTTTGGCGATTATTGCGGCATTGGCAGCCGCCTGTTTTCTCTGTCAAGTCAATAACAATTGCGCCAATACGCAATTCTCTTGGATTTCTTGTAATAATCGCCATACTTTTATATATTTTCGGCTATCACCTGAATATCCGACAACTGCGGGAGACTTATACACTGCTTATGCACCACTGTTTCACCCCGGCGGTTTATAATCCATGCTTCACCGGTTCTCTTATCCACGCGCAGAGTTGCACCATTGTTAAACTCCTGACGCATAATCTGGCGCCCATCCTCTGTCGTATCGTGGAGCGTTTCACACTCTGGATAATGGCACATGGGAGTTGCCCCATAATTGTTTACTGCCGTAAAGCGGATTTTGCGGGCTTTTTCTGTGTCCGACCGGTATGTGAGTGCTAAATACACAAATTTTGGCGTACACTGGAATGTCTTTGCGAGCTTCGCAGTCGTTTCCTCCGTTGCGTCAATGTAACGCGCTGCTGTTGTTCTCATGTCCTTTTACTTTATGCTGTTAGTTTCGTAATCATTAAACCAGTGAGCTGCCTGCGCCTCAATCCATGCCAGCCCACACTCTCCCGGGGCGACGAGTAGGGCAGTGGTGTTGTCTATCATATAGGCCAACATTTCGTCCTCCTCGTTAATGGTTTCCACGAAGTCCGGGAGCTTAGACCATTCACGGAACCCGATTTGTAATTTAGTTGCTTTCATGTCCTTTTACTTTAAGTTTATCCGTGTACCTCTTGTGCTTCCGGCCGTTTTTTTGTATCTTTGGAGCCGATTACTGTGGTAACACGGCACAAAGATAATACGCATTTGCGAATATATCAAATATTTTTCAAATTATTTTTCGCATTTGAGAATATTTACTATGACAATAAACGAGAGATTTGAATGGATTATTAAAATCCTATTTCGTGGAAATAAAAGGGCTTTTGCCAAAGCAGTGGGCATTAGTCCAACTGTTGTTGAGAATGTTGTTGGAGTCAGAAAAGGGAAACCATCGTACGATGTTCTTTTCAAGGTTTGCGCAAATGCGAATATATCCGCAGAATGGCTATTTTTTGGAGAAGAGTCTGATCCTCCGATGGAAATGTTTAACATTCGAAAGGAAATCGAATTAACAGCTCCTTATACCGATGACGATGGCACGGAGAAGGAGATGAAAACAACTTTTGAAATAGGACGGACAGATACGAAACAACAATCGACTAAGACTAATAATACCGACTTGATACAACACTTAACAGCCCAGTTGAAAGAGAAAGAGGTTGAAATTGGTTATTTACATGAAGATATTGGAATGCTCAAAGAACGAATCAGACAGTTAGAGCAAAGATTGGAAAAAACTGCTTGCAGTGTCAGCATTGGAAATACTGCAAATGTCGGATAATGCAACTCGTTCCTGCGTTCACCCCACGTTCTCCCCATACACCCTATAAGGGCCCAAAATAGGGGAGTTTACGCTGTTTTTTACTCTTTTTTATGCCATTAAACACTTTAAACACCGAATATCAGCAACTTAACTACATTTGCACCCCGATATTTAACAGCCAAATTTTGGTATTAAAGGGGTGTTTAAACCTCAAAAAATGCCGATTTTTGTAAAATTTTTGTCCTTATGGGGGCGTGAACAATAGCGCAGAAGTACCCCCAACTGTCCCCCCAACTGTCCCTCCAACCCCATTTTAAAAACGAAACGTACAAAATTTAACTCGTCAGAAATCCCTCTTTTTAGACCTCTAAAGCCCCAAAAAACATAGTTCATTTAACACCCATTTAAAAGCCTCTAAACACTCCCGTTTCTGCGCCTGAGTCCCTATGCTCATTAGCGTGTCGCTTTGCTCCAGCTCTTTTTATGATCAAAGACTGAATAATTTACCTGTAAACTCCGTAAATGGCTGAATTTCGCGCCCTCTCCTCCCTCTGGCTCGTTCTTCCAACTACACAACAGAAGCGACCACACAGCCGGCAAAAACCAGTCATGTAGCCACGCAAAATTAAAGCCAATTCAACAGGAATTAAAGCCGCATTAAACGCTCGTTAAACGGATCGGCTCTGAAATTCAACCCCGATTAAAGCAAATTCAAGTAAATGCGCGTTTCGTTTTTGTTGTGCCCGAACCATCACAGCCCCACATCCTCAATCATATCAGCGAGTTACGAACTTTTCACACACTCAACACTGTGCTCGCTTCGTTTTTATGCCCATAATCATACTTAGGTCGAAGCTCAACAACCATCTTCATTAACTCAATGCCGGGATCACCTATGTAAAGTTCGTTAACCATGGCAATCATATAGAGGATCTTTGCATCCGGGGTTGCCATTTCAAAAGTTTCAACGAGCATCCCATTGATTACATCAGCTTCTTTGTAGCGCTCCATTTTGACAAGGATTCTCGACTTCACATACAAGGCCTCCAGGCACTGGTGACACTCCAAAACGATGTTGATAGCAACCAGAGCTTCCTCAAATTTACAAGAGTACAGGCAAAGTAGTGCAAGCAGGAACTTTGAAGTCCAATGAGTGTTTGCAATTAAGCCTTCAGGAATTGTGTTGATCTTTCCATAGAGTGGATTATCATCTATGACCGTATCAAGGAATCGTTTTGCTTGTTGGAGTGCTTCCCGGATACTTCCTTCTTCTGCTTTTTTATGAACGAGCATCAGATATGCTTCTGCCGCTTTATCATAGTCATTGGCTTTCAGTGCCTCGTAAGCCGCTTTGCCACTCTCAATCTCGTTGTTTATTTCCTTTGTGTCGTTGAATCCACTCGCATAGTTGAGGATTTCATTGGAAGTATGTGCATACTGCGGAATTATCCCACGGGAGAGGTAAAGACCGGCGAGGCTGCGTACTCTGCTGAGGGCAACATATAACTGTCCCGATGCAAACATGCCTCGACTGAGATCTATTAGCAACTTATCAAAAGTCATTCCTTGGCTCTTATGGATAGTGATCGCCCATGCAAGACGGATAGGGTACTGAGTGAATGTCCCCACAACTTCTTTTTTCATCTTGCGTTCATCCCTGTTGTATTCGAAAGCAATGGAATCCCAGCTACAAGCCGGAACAGCATATTCGTTCCCGTCTTTGATCTGAACGGTTATCTCATCCTTAGAGAGCTTTGTTACTTTTGCCAAAGTGCCATTGGCCCAACGCTTCTGTTGGTCGTTTCGTGCAAACATTACTTGTGCTCCGACTTTCAAGCGCAGCGTCTGATCGACAGGAAAACGTTTTTCCTCAAAACGACCAGCGACTGTTCCTTCATAGACAAATTCAGGACTGCCAATCTCAGAAAGGCAGAGGTTGTTGATGTCTTCAGCTGTCTTATTGAGACTACACAGTGTCACTGCCATATCCTTCTTAGAGGGGATCGCAATTCGAGTATTGAGAAGAGCCACATCCTCCGGAGTAATCCGATTCATCCTGACATGCTCCAGAATTGACAGAAAGCACTCATCGTCCTGACGATACACCTTTCGGAATTCAATTTTCACCAACCGAATTCTTTTTACCGCTTCCGACTTGTAAAAGTAAAAATCATCGGTCTTGTATATATCTCTTAGCAACTCTTTTTCGGGTCCTTGTTTCACTACAGGAGGAAGTTGAAACATATCGCCGACAAAGATCATCTGCTTTCCGCCGAAAGGCATGTTGTTGCGAAGAGTCTTGCGCATTGTATAGTCAATCGCATCCATAACATCACTCCTCACCATAGACACCTCATCGATAATGATTGTGTCGGCATGAACAAGCGAGAGAATACGGGTCTGATTCATCTTGCTGCATGTGCCAGGAAAACAGGCTTCCATCGGCAGTCCGAAGAAGGAATGAATGGTCTCTCCTCCGGCAAGAATGGCTGCCACTCCGGTAGGTGCGAGTGTTATGAAATTCTTGCCTACCATTTTCTGCACGTTCTGCAAGAACGTAGTCTTTCCTGTTCCGGCTCTCCCGGTTAGGAAGAAACTGGAATTGGTGTTGGCAATGAGTTCGTATGCCAGTAATTGCTCACGATTGTCTGTGTCTATCATATTGGTGAGTTTTTCAGTTATGGTTATGCTTTAAGTTGTGGAAGAATACGAGTGAGGTGTTTGTTGAAATCCGGATCAAGAAAACTCTTGAAGCTTCCCTCAACGATAGCTGAAGCTTCTGCCCTGATAGCTTCCTCCCCAATGGATTTTCCCTGAGCCTTAAGGTAGCCTGCAAGGAAATCATAAATCATCTGTTCTGATTCTTTGCGGATGAATTCTTCGGTTCGGAATGTTTTTTCATAATCCCTTTTCTGTACAAGCTCCAGGTTAGTACCGTTGAAGGCATAAATCTCAAGGCTGTCAATGTAAGTCCAGGTGTGACATAAGCCCACCTTCTCCTTTATTACGATTTTGTTACAGAAACGGATTCCCTCGTAGTAGTAATTCCCTTTCTCGCTCTCAAAGTTGCCAAGAAGGAACATTTTCTGACCTTCATCCCATACCGGGACTTGCTTTCGTGGGGTACCGTATGGGGGAAGAATGCTGTCGAATAGGTCTTTTGTCAGCGCTTTTTCGAATGAAGCCATGTCGTTATTTTTTTGAGATTATGCGATTCGTTTTTGATACATTTTTACGTCTTCTACCATCTGACGGGAGAAGGAGAGGAGTTGTTGTTCAGAGTGGTATTGTCCAAGTATCTTAGCTTGGCCTGCAAGGTAGTTTTTAAGCATCTGGATAGTCTGTTCCATGGCGAAGCGTTCACTGAATCCTACCCAGTTTCCGCATCCTCCCCACATCTTTTTCCCGATTATGACCCCATTCGGACCATCCCAACAATAGAGAGTGATACCGTTTAGGAATGTCCGGGCATATCCTTCTCCAATATCATAGTGTACAGCCAGATAATCAGAATAGCGTATAGCTTTATAATATGTATTACCGGAGGCACTGGTATATCCAGGAGTAACATACACATTCTTTTCTGGAATGTAGATCACTGGAGAGCCTGAGAGAGCGGGGAGAGCCTTTGCTGCTAAGGTGGTAAGTGCTGTTGTCATCAAGGTGTTTCGTTTTGTGTTTTTGATTTTGGGTATAAATATCAATTAGGGTTGAAAGGTAAACAAGACTGATGGATTTTTTTACCTCCTTTGTAATAGACTTTCGAATTTATGTTTATGGATGGATCCTCAGTAACCTTTTCAGCTTTGATTAAGATAATGGCTTTACATCGATGTCGATATTAAAAGTTATTGAGAATCCACCGGCTTTCATCAACTTCCTGAGGTGTTCTCCTAACGGGGAATCCTCCCTGATCATGCCATCTATCATCTGTGGTAGTGCTTTCGGGGTTGCCGCAACTTGGGGACTGTGTCTTTCCTGGATCTTGTTTTCAGAACTATTGAATTCATTTACACCGATGTGGTAGTTGATTTCTGTCATGGTATTTCAATGCGCCATTATGGGTTAATTGTCAAACATCGTGACGCCTTTATGTTTTGACGGCGCAAAGTTAAAATGTTTTTTCATGGTTCCCAACAAAACAAAAAAGAAGAATAGTTCCTTCAAATTTGGAACCATTCTTCTCTATAAAATTATTTTAATAGACCGTTACTCCCGATATAGTTCAGCCATTTTTGATATGCGTTGCCGGAACATATCCCTTACGTTCTCCGGTGATACTACCACCAATCCATCACTCATTTGGAATATGCGACCAATAAACTCATTGTTTGGTTCGACATAGAGACTGAACTCACCATACTCGCCATCTTCATATTGTCCAAAGGTCTTTGTCGTCTTCTGGGAATGATGGATCTTTTTTGTTTCCGTTAATCTGAATATGCTGAGATTGGTCGCACGTAAGATTATAGATTCTGCTTGGTAACCCTTATGGCTGACTCCGACTATATTCTCAAAATAGCTTGAATAAAAACCTTTCGGAGCTGGAATAAACTTTTCAGATACAGGCATTATTTCGGGTTCAGCCTCTATTCGGTCTAAAGCAAGATTGTATCCATACTCCGGCAACCGTCCAACTACGTGGCCGAAAAGAAACCAACGTCCATTATGCTCTTTAAGCAAATGGGGATGGAAAACCAAAGACATAGACTCTTCTTCATACGGCTTATATTTTATCCTCAAAACTCGTTTGTCGCGAATGGCTTCGTAAAGAATCGGAAGCAATTGGATATTCTCAAGTTCACGATCTATGCTTGATGAGATCATTTGCTCGCCATTTTTTCTCCTTCGGGTTATTTGAAGCAAATCAAGAGTGTCCTCAAAGAAATATTCCAACCATGAGCGAGGAAAGAAACCGGCTGAATCCTCACAAAACTGTGCGTAAGTTCGAATATCTTTTATGGCCTGGCTATTCTTCAAATCTTCTAGAGGATCATCAAGAGACCCAACATACCGAAAGCGTTTATTTCGATTATTACCATCAGTTTCAATGCAAGATTCTCCACAACGTTCTTTTAAGATGTTTACAACATCCCTGAAAGCTTTTTTTAGCTCTCCATTGTTTGGACACTTGGATATACTACATGGCAAGTCTCTGAAGGATTTATTACCAAGTTGATCCGCCATTACATCAGCATGCGAAAACCATTTTCGCTTCATTAATCGGCGATAAACATCCCATGCGAATTTCGTGTAGAAACCCTTACCGTCAAATGGATTGAAACGAATCATTTGCCAGACTCCATTTTAGGACGTATGTTAATTGCATAGGGAAAAGGCTCCCCTGAAATGTAATGGATTTTCTTTTTTATTTCAAAGATGACTTCTTCATTTTCGGAATAATCATATTCTTTGGGTGAATAGTCTTTAAAGAATCCTTTTGTTATGTCTATTTTTATTCTCCATTTATAACCTGGAAGCATAATCTTTCGCTGAGCTAAATTGATTTTCCCAGTGTATACTTGATCTTCCTCTAAATTTACGATAGTTTGCCCTTTCTTGCGTCTGTTTACTTTGTATTTAGAATCATTAAGAATTATTTTATCAATAACGGTGGGAGTCTTAAGTGGTATACTTTCGGATTCAGTTTTATAAATATTTTCTTTCTTGGATACCTCTTCTTTCTTTATTTGCTCTTTGAAAGATTGTTCAGATTCAAAATCCTGAGATGTAATCTCTTCCTGAATCCAAATATGATCGTTAAGTTCTACTTTATTAGGCTTATAAAGTCCTAGACCTTGATATCTAAATCCAAGTTGACCGGAGATTTCTTTGTCGATATCGAGCTGCGCATCATATCCTTCAGCATTAAAAGATACCTCAAGACCACATTTGAGCCTCATCCATCCCTGATTGCGTTTATCTATTCTGAAAATTCGTCCGCTAACAGTACGCCGATCTTCGATCGGGGCTTGCTTGGGGACTAATGCGTGGATATCAATATCATACCCTAAGAAATATAAAGCAGATAGTCGTGACCCGTATGGAGTATAGTTAAAGGTATTAGCCATTTCGCGTGCCTGTTCAAAATATTTCCTTGACATCTCGCATAGCTCAATATTCGGAAGATCATTAACAATAGCTTTTACTGCATAGATTGATGCCAGTAAAAATCGGGCTCTTAATAATGTAAATCCGGAAACATTACTAGAGATGCAGAGGCCCTCCCAGCTCCTGAGCAAATCGATTATCTCATCGAGAGGAAATTCTTCATTGCGGTATATGCGCAAATTAAATAATTTCTCGTATGCAGTTACATCGCCTGAATTTCTCCGATCATTTAAAACACCTATAAGTTCAGCCAGTTCATTATGGTTAAGCTTTCCATACGCCCGGTACTCAGAAGAGGTGTTTGTCATTTTGGAAAGGATGAGGGCATCGCAAAACAACTTACGATAATGTCCCTTCATTTCTGTCGATTCGCTATTGATTCTTTTTCTATATCTATTAATAATATCGTCATTTATGCCAATAAGAGATGCATAGTACAACCGGCCTTGGTCATACATAGAAATGGTTTCTTTGATATTTGCGGGTGACTCCTCAATAGAATTACCTCTGAACTGCTGGCAGATTCCATTAAGATAATCCAGAGTTGCACCAAGCTCATCTACCAGTTCGTGCCAGTACTCATCATCTTCGATGAAAGAGTAATCTCCTTTTTTTGTACCTCGCAGAACTTGCTCAAATTCTATTGCTTCTCTGATGAGTTGCGATTTTGCCACATAGCCGTAAGCACTTGTGGGAACGAGATTGATGCACTTGTCGAATGAGTGGAGTGCCTCATCCACCCATAGGGTCAGCAATTCCCTACACTTTCTTTCGGTATACTCGGTTTTATGGGATTTATACGCGTTTAACAAGGATGCTATCCGCCTACGATAAAACATTCCACGGATATGAAAGATGTCATCGCTATTTCCGTCAAGTACTAGCGCGTTATCAATGTTCTGCTGCGCTTTTATATATGCTGCGTCATCGGGCAGTGTTCCATTTGATAAAGAGGCTTTTTCAAAGAGGAAGCGAGCAAAATGAGCTGCGAAGTAAGGTTCATTGGGGAAAGCGTCCCTAAGTGTACCCAAAACTCCCTCGGCCCTGTCTAAATCTTGAATGCTTTCAATGAGAGTTGAGAACTTCTGCAGAATTGGCATAAAAGAATTAGACCGGAAATCTCTTTCTCTTCTTTCTATGAAAACAGAATTTAGCAAATTCATGTCTTCATCATCAATATGTCCGTTCTGTTTAATTATGTTTATAAGATTTTTTCCTATTTCATGAACTCGATCTTTCCAATTGATCCAAACGCTATTTATAATAGAGGGTGCGAATACAGAATATCGAGGTTTCCAAAAAGGAATTGGATTGCCCTCGGAATTCGTATCAGTGGTAAATATCCGATATAAGGCTTCTTTCTCATTGGCGTGGACAGTATACATTATAGAGAGTTCGTATGAGGAGCCAATTATTGGCTTTAACAGACTTTCGTTTATAAAGAGTCCTCCTGCAAAATAGGATGCAAATGCCGCATAAGCGCAAAATTCTCGGATATTCTTCGGCAATTCTTCCATCCAAGAGTTTACATAAGACTGGATATGCTCATTAACAAAAGTATCGTTGGCTGAAATTGGAAAGTCAAGCAATTCTGTTCTCTGTTTGGATAGCAGAAAATTCTTCGTCTCCATTGACAGCCCCGCGTGCTGGGAGTATATATCGGCAAAAATTCGCTTTTCCAGGGGGGTCAATATTTCTGATAAAGAATGACTATTCGACATATGACCATACTCCTGGGGCTTTGTCGTTGTTACCACAAACAGAATGGTAATATTTTTTTCTCCTTGTTGTAGTCCCTCCGTTAAATAATTCACTTGCCTTTGAGAGATAACTTTGCTTTCAGCTATTAGAAGAATTTTGGTATTACCGGTACGTTGCGATATATCATCAAGTTTGGCAATTGTTGTAATTCTATCGAATTTTTTAAGGAACACAACTAATACAGGCCGCTCTAATAAACATTGTTGGTTGAGCAAGAATATGTCATAAGCTAAACGCCTGCTTATGGTGGTGCTACCAGCTCCGGGCCGGGCATATATGGTATACACCGTCACTTTAGGGTGACGCATAAAATTTTTAAGCGCTTCGAATATGGTCTCATACTTGTCGCGCTTCACATCGTAATGCCGGCTTAGTTCATCCCATGTGATATGTTCTCCTTTGTAGAAATCTCCTGTCTGGGAATGATCAGAATTTAGATTGCCTTCTTTCGGAAGCTCCAATCCAGCCTGTTGATATATGTGAATATATTTATCAAGCGTAAGCAAACCCCTGTTGGTTTGATATTCATAAACACCAGTCAGGTTTTCTCCCATACTGGTTGGCTTTATTGTTTCAATATTTTTCAACCAAAACTCAATGGGCACATTTACGCACAGATATTGCTCTGGCGATAAATCCCCTTCGTCAATCAACTCTTCAAATTTTAGCGTCTGGCTTATATTGTTATTATGAAATGCGACTATTTTTGATCGATCGCTCAGTCCTTCAATCATATTAAATAGAGTTGAAAGGATTTGATTAACTTCATCCTGCTCGGAGAATAATGAAACAAAAGTTATGGGCGATATGCTACCCTTGCCTAAGAATGTGGAAATATGCCCGATAATTTCTCTTCTTCTTTTTATTCTTTCACGATTTGTGTTGACGATAGTCACCGGATCATCTATTTGTCCGAGAGCAAAAATCCAATTTGTCGTCCTTGTACCATCAGTAATCTGATTAGAACTATCCTTTATAGTTACAATTGTGTCCGAATGTTTACTTGGAATGTTTGAACTTAAGCCATTTTCACTTCCTTGATTATAGTCAACCACTAGTGACCAGTGAATACGGAAAATATTGCTTAGAGCATAGTTGCCAACAGGGGTATCAAAATCCCTTGGCGTAAATAGCACATATTTTACGGTTGGATCAAATTGATTTGTGAATGCGTTAAGATTATCAATATCTTGCGAAATCTGAACACCTCTAACTGAATATGTGTCTTCCGGTAGAGATGAATATGGCCGAGGCAAATCCTCGAAGGAGCGATAGCTCAAGTGAGGCTTCATCATTCCTAATAAAGAGAAGATTGTAGTAATACATGCCGAAGCTTGCGCGTCCAGAAGGTCCGTATGTTTTTCTGAATCGTGGCTTCCGTCTTTACTACCAATATTATAGTAGGTATTTATTGTGTTGAAAAGATTCTGCCAATTTCGGACTTCTTTCTTTCCAACGATGTTTTCATATTTAAAACGTAATGCTTTACCTGCTTGCGTAATCCAGGCTCCTCCCCCTTGTGCAGCAGGAGGATTATCTCCACATGGAGAATATGTACGACCATCAATTTTAAAAGCACTGCCGTTAGCAATATGCACAATCACATTTTCCCCTAATACGTCAGATATTATTAATTTAGCTAGCTTTTCTAATGCGGGTCGAATATTGGTAAAAAACAAGTCATAGTACTCTTTAAGATAGAAATCATATGCTACTAGATAGTATTTTTCGAATTCATAGATTCTTTCTTCTATTTTTTTAGCCATATTGTTTGTATTTATGATTAGTTCCAAAATTTTGTGTAAAATTAAAAATAATATTTGAGATATGATGCATGCTGAAATATGTTGTTTAACATATCGTCCCTGCCAATTCATACATAACGGAGTACGAAGTAACCATCGATGCCGTTCGTCTATAAATTGTATTCTGAACGGCATAGTCGCTTTTTATTCCTGTTTTTACAGAAGAGGGCGGTTATCTCTGCTAACACTGGAAGCTCCAATTCCACCCCCCTTATATCACCTATAAGTTCTCCGGTAATGGTTCCAACTCGTAGGAAAATTGCGGTGCCGATAGAAGTTCCAAACGATGCATTAGGCCTCCCTCTACTTATCCTGGCAGCGTTGGAGACCATGTCTTCATTGGATAAAGAGTTATGGGACTATATGGAACGATTTGCATTCAAAATATTGATTATCTAAAGTCCATTTTATTCTGTGATGGGAGTTGCCGTGTGCGGGATTCCAAGAAGATGTAGGTATGGATGATTTGGGATAATATGGTTTCGGTGAAGGAGGTTTGGATTAGATAGCCGGAAGGGGAGAGTTAGTTGGCTCGTCTGACTGCGTTGTTTAGGTTGTCTGAGACTTGGGTGATTTCTTCGAGGTTATCGATTTAGATGTGTTCGAGGGCTTCAATAAGTAGGATTTGTCAGACACCAGAAGGATTGTAGTATTCGTTAACCGCACTGCGGATATAGTGGCTCATTGAGCAGTGGTTTGCTGAATGCTCTTTGATGTAGGTTAGTTCCCCTTCGGTCAGTCGGATTTGAAGGTTAATGGTATTTAAGTTCAAGGGATAATATGTTTGGGGACTCCTGAGGAATCTTTTGCAAGGCTAAGCAGCGGTGAACATGCACCGACGCTCCGTAGTCGAGTAGCAGAGTGCTGACGTAGTTTTTTCTTAAGATCAAGGTTTTAATTATTAGTAGTCCTTCCTATGCTTGCACCAACGACTCCTTGATTATTAGGGAGAGATCTGAAAAGAAATACCCCGGCCGGAAGGTCGGGGTAGTATCTTTTGGGAGTCGAAAGCAATCAATGATTACTTGCTTGCCAGGTGGTCGGATACAGTAAGCGATGCGCGACCTCTGGCGCGACGGCGAGAGAGAACTTTGCGACCGTTTTTAGTGGCCATTCTCTCGCGGAAGCCGTGCTTGTTGACTCTTCTGCGGTTGGAGGGTT
>CAMWXH010000033.1 GCA_947178165.1 uncultured Porphyromonadaceae bacterium
AAGACCGTATTCTTCCGAAGAATCACTAATTTTGCAGTTGCCAGTTGAGAGTAGGGTATATATTTTTGAGGTTAAGATTAGCCATACTCCAAATTTAGCTATGTAATATCAAGAATATTTATTATCTTTGTGTTATTATATTATTAGTATTATGGCTGTTGATAGTAATAGTAATAACATATTAGCTATATTAGAAAACTTTACATTCGATAATTCCGCAGACATTATGATGCAGGTTGCTGAAGATTTTCAGAACTCATACGGTATGATATAAAAGAATAATGGCAACAGAAAACGCACCCCAAAAGTCATTGTCTAACTTTTGGGGTGCAGTTCAAAAAGAGCGGAACTTATTTTTTATTCTGTGAAAAGAGTTATTTGATTTTCTTATATTTAGTCTTGACCGTCATAGTCATACCGTAGCCACTGGCTTCAGAAGAAGTGTCGTACTGAACCGTCATGTTCTTGGCAGAAAGATCGAGTATCTTCCATTTAATTCCAGAGTCAGGGAATATCAAAACATCTCCATTCATTTTAACTTTGTCGGAAATTGTGATTTGATTTCCAATCATATTGCTTACGAGTTGATTGGAAATGATGTTGATCACCGTCTCCGGAAGTTCAAGGCCATTGAATCCTGCAATATCAATCACTTCACACGAAGTGCACTCCCAAACTCCCTGAATCTCAGAGGAGTCCACCGTGGGTTCATCATCGTCTTTGCTGCATGCAGAAAGGATAGGCATAATCAGCAGAAAGGTTAAAAACAATACTTTTTTCATTGAAATAAATATGTTAGTACATTTTGGGAAGCTACTTAAGCAACTTCATTATGGAAAATAGTTAAGCCTTATTTGTCTTGTTATTGAAGCGACCAATGATCCTCTTTGGGATTGTAATATTATTGTGAACGCAAATATAATAAAAAAAGCTCATCCACAAAAGATAATGCATTTAAAACTGAATTTGGTTACAAAATTTACAAAAAATTTCAACACGTCCTGCCGAAGATTTCATCGACTATTTTCTTTCTCAATCCAATTTCGTAAAAAATCGTTTCTCCATCTACTTTAGCAGAGCAGTTAAAAGATATGCCAAAATCGAAATTGACGCGATATGAGTAATGATAAGAGTTCCATAGCTTATGAAGCACTTCTAAAATATAAAGTAAGAATTCATCACTTCTTAATTTTATTTACTGCCAATAAATAAAGTCAAGAAAATTTATTTACTGACAATAAATAAAATCAAGCAAATTTGTTTATTGCCAGTAAATAAAATTGTTCATTACCCTTATGAAAAACTTTTATTATCTTACAGGAGTGAAGATGGCTGAGGGTTTGCCGGGGGAGAGATAGACGGTGCCGGGACCGGTGATTTTTAGCATGCTTAGGCCTTCTCCGCCAAAGAGGTTTCGGAGCGACCAGTTGGCTTGCATCTGGGCATCAGAGATGCGATGAAGGGCTATGATATGATCTTCGTCAACCTCTATGGTCTGGCCTATTTCAAGATTTATGACAATTGGGGTGCCCATTGTATCAAGGAAGACTGTGCCGTGGCCACTTATCTTCTGGAGAAAAAATCCCATACCACCCGTAAAACCGGCTATGGAAAGTTTGGTGGAAATATCCATCTTATTGTTGGAAGCCACGTATGCCCCGCGATGGCATATCATCGTCTCGCCATACATCTTTACTGGCAACAAGCCGAACTTACTCCCGAATACCACTTTCCGTTGCGTGGATGTTGGATTAAATACATGAAGAATCAAGATTGATTCTCCCGAAATCTTTGCTCCCAAGATCCGACCAAGGCCCGAACCATTGAAAGTGCTATCCATCTGCAGACCTGTCTCGAGATATATCACGGCACCTCTTTCTGAATAGAAATGTTCTCCCGGATCAAGAGTCACTTCGAGATGCTGAACAAACTGTCCTACTAATTTGCAATTCATAATGTTATCTTTTGTTTTTATACAAATTTAGCATTAAATGTAGTAATGGTGGTAATTATTGAAACATTTCGGTTTGGGAGCAATTGCAAAGGATGAAAATGGTCGCAATATTTCAATTAACAATTTTGTTAGTTATCTCCACGCGGCTTCTTCCTTCTCCACATTTATTGACCCTTATCTGAACATCAATGCAGTCGGCCAGCTCCTCACGGTGGGAGATCACTCCCACGCGACGTCTGTTGCTCCCGGCAATTTCAGGTAAACGGCGGAGAGTATCGATCACTGCGTTCAAGCTCCCGGCATCCAGTGTGCCGAATCCTTCGTCGATAAAAAGGATGTCGATATTCAATCCCGGTTTGTTCATTGCCGACAATGCCAAGGAAAGGGCGAGTGAAATCATGAAGCGTTCACCGCCGGAAAGCACCGTGGCACTGCGGATTTTGTTTTTGTTATAACGGTCGAGCACAAGAATGGAAAGCTGTTCATTCTGTTCGCTGCATGTCAATAGGAAGCGGTCGGTTATACGATTGAGGTAAATATTTGCATTCTTAAGCAAGGGACGCAAGATGTAAGACTGAACTAAAGTGCGGAAACGTGTGCCTCCAAAATGCCTGTTAAGGCGGTCCCATTCATTGAAACGCTCCCTGTCTTTATCAAGATTGGCTGATACCTCGGCCACCCGCTTTTTGTTGGCTTCATTCTGTTGCAGCCGTTCCTTCACTATGCCCATCTCTTTCAGATGCTCTTCGAGCTTTGAACTGACAGAGGCTTTTTCTTCTTCGAGATTCACCTTATCGAGAATGAGTCCCGAATTATCGTCAGTAAACTTATTATGTAATCGCTCGTTCAGCTCACTCAGTGCTTCCCGGGAAATCTTGAGAGAATCATTGCGTGACGTGATTTTAGTATTTAGTTCATTCACATAATCACGGATGGCGGGAATGGAGAGTTCCATCTGCAACAAAGATTCGAGATCCGTCTCATTGCTACTTGATTCAAGATAATATTCATCAAGGATTTCATTAATTACCTGAATATCGTTTCGGTATTTATCAATAGTCCGGACTTCGGAGGAAATCTCTCCTAATAGGCTGTGCCAAAATTTAGGAAGAGATTCGAGATCAATGCTTTCCGGTTTAAGCGTAAGATTATCTTTAACGCCTTCAGATGCAGGCGAAGGCTGAAAACCGATTAGGATTTTTTCTATATCTTTCCCAATTTCTTTCAGTGAAGCCAAAACTTTGGCTGCATTATTAATCTCTTCGGTGATTAATCTTTCGTTGTTGGATATTGAAATGAAATTTTTCCCTTCCTCCTCTATGACAAGAAGTGTTGCTGAAGGATTCTCCCTCCATTTTGGCGAATGCGACAAGACGAGGTTGTCAATTTCTTTCTCATAAACCTTTATACGGGGTTTTAAACCTTCGATATTCTTTTCAAGATTCTGGATTTTATGAGTATTCAGCAAAAGATTTGTGTGAGCTTCATTCCTCTTTTTCGTGGCGGCTGCATCCTCTTCTTCAAGCGGATGAGATTTAATAAGTTCTTCATTGATCTCAGCTTGAATATTATCGGCCATTTGTTTAATTTCGGAGAGCGTGGAAATATTTTGAGCAGTCTTGGCACTTAATTCAGATACGCTTTTCCTTAATGCCTCATAATTTGAGTCATTATGGTCGGGTTGGTTAGTAAGGAGGTCTCCAGACAAACCGACCATAGGCAGCAGATTGCTTATCTCCCCTCTTCTTTTTTCTAAGCCGGCTTCAAGATTCCTGATAGCCTGCTCTTGTGTTTCAAGCATTCCTGCCGTCTGATTAGATTTCTTGACGAAGTCGAGATGATTCGATTCCGCCAGCTCGCATTTCTCCTTCAGTTTATTGGTCTCTTCTTCCAAGGGGGAGAGGATTTTGGAGAAAGTATGGTGGAGTCCCTCCTTGGAATTATGCCATTCCTTCGGTTGGCCGCATAATGGACACAGATGCGCGTCTTCATCGGCAAGCCGGAGCCTAAGGTTATTGAAATTTTCTTCAACGCTAAGGTGCATAGTGGCATATCTCTGTTGAGACTCTTCCAGTTGCTTGCGGAGGCTTTTCAAAACATTTTCGGATGTTATGGAAAGCTTCCTCTGTTCCTCTAATTGCCTTATAAGCTCATTTTTCCCCTTGTTCCCTTTGGCTAAATCCAAGTCATGTTCCTCTGCTATATCTATCAAGGTGGTTAAGTTTTCAATGAGGCTCTGACGTTTAAGTTCATTGTCGAGTGCCTTTTCGTTTCCTTCCGGGTTGAGTGCTTCTCTATTTGCGCTAAGTTTGGCAATCAGCTCCTTTTTCTCCTTCAATTTTGAGGAGGCGCTTATCGACTCCTTATCTGCTTGCGAGAAAAGGAGGCTAAGGGATTCGGTCTCTGAAAGTTCCTTTTTTAATTCATTTTCTTTAGAGGAAAGTTCGAAAACAAGTTGTTCGAGATAATTAAACTTCTCTTTAATTAATGGAATGTTTTCATATATTTCACGGCATGGTTCATACTGTTTTAAAGCATCTTTGATTATATTGAGCGATTTCCTCTTTTCCTCTAACTCATCTTCGCGCCTAAGAAAATCTTTAGAGAGGATAGAGAATTCCGATAGATGGATATTGAAATCCTTTAAACTTGCATTGAGAGACATCATTGTGTCCTTCTTCTTGCGAAGATTATCTCTTTCAGCGGAGGTGCTGTCCCATTTTTGCAGAACTCGTATTTTAGATTGAAAATCCTCCCCGGCTTTTATGTCGTTTAGCTTAAAAAGCTCCTTCTCAATTTCCTCACACTCTTTTTCCCTTAGTGAGATGTTAGTGAAGATAGATAGGGTTTCTTCAAGCTTTTCTTTCCGTTTCTTTATCTCATTAACTTCATTTTCCAGCTGGTTGAGTTTAGCAGCGGTTGCATTCTCCTCCTCGGCATTCATCAGATGCGCAGTTTCTGATGCAAGGATGCGTTCGGAATGCTCTTTCTTTTGCTTAGCTTTTTTGAAGATTCGTTCTATCGCTTCACCATATCGGGAAAACTGCTGGGTGGAGGTCAGCTGTTCAAGAATACGCTCTCGCTCATCCTTCCCTCCGGTGAGAAAGTCGGCAAACTGTCCTTGCGCCAACATGGCCATGCGACAGAACTGTTCGTAGGTGAGACCAACGGCAGAGACAATGCGTTTCTTTATTTCATCCTTTTTATTTCCTTCGAGCACTTCATCAGTTCCCACCTGGAGCCTCCATCCCACCGGCCGGAAATTTCCAGTACGCACGATTCCGAGAGAAAATTTAGAGATGTAAATCTCTCCATCGTTCCCTTCAAAGGTAAGTTCGGAATAGCAATCATCTTTTGACGAGATGCCGAGCCGGGTGTATTGTGAAATATCATGAATCTTGATTTCATTTCCATCAGATCCGAGAAAAGAGTTATTCGTTCTATTGGCCACGCCCTTCACCCTCGGAGTCGTGCCATATAGAGCCATAGAAATGCAATCGAGAATCACACTCTTTCCCGATCCCGTGTCCCCGGTAATAAGGAAGAGGGGAGCGGGCGAGTCAACGCCCGGTGCTTGCAAACCGGATTCAAAATCTATGTCTGCCTTCTCAATCGAAGCGATGTTGCGTATGCGTAAATATTTTATTCTCATTGTGCTTTCCTTGATTTCAGATTTTTTGATGCTTCTTCCTCTTGCATCAACATCAGTTCCTCGGCTATCTCTTTAAAAGCAGAAGGGAGAGTGGACATATCTAAAGCCGGGTAGCGGTCGGCAGTGAGACGGATAAATTCAAGTGGGTCGGTCATCTGCTGGAAGTCCTCAACAGCAATCTCGGTTTCAAGATCATCACTCGTCTTTTCCTCTTCATCATCGCCAATCCAAATAATCTTGGGGTTATACCGGATATCTTTGCCTGATTCCTCGATAAATGCATATATTCGATTATTAAAATCAGAAGGGAGGTCAGCGCCTTTCTCCATCTTGATACGGATATAGCATGACTCGTTCTCATCAATGAATTTGACAAGATATTTAAACACCTCCTTTTCATTATTAAAAGCCTCCTTATTGAGCGGGAGGTTATAGAAATGACGTAACTGCTGAATGCGTAATTCTCGGATCTTTACCTTTTTCTTATGGGCATCTATATCAACTAATGTGACGGAATGGGGGAAGGCTTCGTCACAGCTAACGTGTAACGCACTGCCTGAATAACGGGAGACAGGAGAGGCTATCCAGCCATCGCCCACTTCTTTTGAAGGGTAATGTTTAATTGTCTGAGGGCGATGTATATGGCCCAAAGCAAAATAATCGTACCCTGTGCCAAAACGTTCGATATCAATGGTGCGTAGCATCCCTATCTCTGAATCGTGACCTGTGAAGTCGCATCCTGTCACGGCAAGATGTCCTGTCATCACAACCGGCAGCCCATTCGTGTTCTCTTTCTCCACATATTCTTGAAGTGCAATGACAGCATCCGCTTTATCAGAACTCATATAGGGCAGGGCAATCACATATCCCTTTGGGAGACGCAATATAAATTTCTCCTCCCAATTGGAATGCTCCCGGAAATTAAGTGGAGGAGTAGAGCCAATAATATAAGTGTCGGCTAATGCCCAGATTTCGCTATGAGATTGCAGTCTTGAAGCAGAGTCGTGATTGCCGGCAATGATGACAATTGCCATATCCTGACGCAGCTTCCTAATTGAAACGAATGTTTCAGTAAACATTTTCCAACAGGAAGCCGAAGGCTGGGGCATGTCGAATATGTCGCCCGCCACAACCAGCAAATCAGGCTCGTATTCCTTTATCCATTTTTCCAACTGATGGAAAAAATGGAGGTGCTCGTCATTGCGGCCATAATGCTGATAGATTATCTGACCGATATGGAGATCGGCAGTGTGAAGAATTCTCATCTTAATTTAGTTATGCGTGCGATTGAGCCAATTGACAATTGTATTCAGAGTCTCTTCTGAAATATCTCCTTTCAGCATTGAGTACTCCTGAGGCAACCCCGTGGTGCATTCGAGAAAAAGATGATTATGTCCGGGAAGGAGAACGCATTCTGCATTATAATTAAGGTCGGCAATCCTTGAAAGATTTATTGGGAGCACCTGAAAGTCTTTCTCTCCGTTGATTGCAAGCCAAGGCTTGGTCACCTGCTTAATGGCCGGTGCCGGATCTGTCCTTAGAAATTCTCTGTACCACGGCGACAGCACGCTTTCCACTTGCATCTCCAATTGTTTTTTAACCATAGGCAAGCTTATTTGAGGCCCAACCTGTTCGCTGAGCATCATCATAAGCTTCTCCTTGGCATCCTCGTAAGGCAACTCACTTTTGGCAATAGATAATAGTTCTTTTTGCAATGCCTCACCGGGATATGAACCAGTCATAGCCACGGAGACAGCCCTTGCTTGCGAAAGGATGATCGAGTCTCCCGGGAAGGCGGGAGCGCCCAAGGTTATAATGAAATCGCATTTTGGATCAGATGCTAAGTTTATGGCAATAAGTCCACCTTCCGAATGCCCCAAAACGCCTTTCTTAACTCCGGGCGCGACCGAGTCAAGCCATTCAAGAGCTGAAGCAATGTCGCGGATAAAATTAGCGGTTGTGGCATTGGCAACGTCACCTGTCGATTTCCCTATGCCGCGGTCGTCGAGGCGTAAAACGCCATAACCCTCATTGGAGAGCCTTTCGGCAATTGCACGGAAAGGTTTATGTTTTAATATAGTCTCGTCACGATCTTGCAGGCCACTCCCTGTGGCTAAAACCAAGGCTGCTTTCATTTTTCCTGATTCGGGCATAAGCCATGTTCCTACAAGCGTGGCGCTGTCGGCGCTATTATGGACTATAGCATTGTCCGTATTAGGAGACAAGACCGAAGAAGAAAAAGAGGAGGGGGCTTCTCCTTTGGCAATAAATGATAAGGCAGCGATGAGGATGGAGAAAAGCAATTGTTTCATATTTCAAAAGCGTTAAGATAGTGTATCTAAAATAAGATAGTCTATTAATGTAACTCTTTACGAGTAATGAATATTTTACATTCTTGAAACAATATCTTTATTAATTTCTCACAAATAGTGTCTTCTTTATCTTTATGGGAGGTTACCGTAAAATGGCAATCGCCACAGGCACTGCATAAGACCAGTGTTGTGGCGAAAGTCAATAGTATATAATTGTACGGACGATTTTCAATCCTTTTTTGCTCCAGTTATCGTGCATCTTGCGGCATTTACCGATTACGTCCCCTGACTTAGAAAAGATTGCTCGACTCCGAGATCATGGAACAAAGCCATTTCATTCGGGGTTAGGCTAAAGTCGGTTTCCTGACATTCATTGGAGTAAACCATTCCACTTTGTATGAGATAATGCTCCAGCACGCACTCTGGAGTGGTGCCGTATCGGAAGGCTACATATTTTACTGCCTCCATCTCACAGAAGTCTTTCGGCAACATCATTTTTGTTTTCATCTTTGATTTTTTCATGTTGCAAAAGTAGAGGATGTTGGTTAGGATTACGTGTCAAATATTACTGAGTTCGAACCATTTTCTTAAGTGGTGCTATTGTAATGCAATCATGCAGAGAGATTTTTTCGGACAATAATAAAAATATAGTTGCACAGTCAACCATTTTGGTTTTAGATTCGTTATAAATACAGAATGAAGAAAGAAATTCCACATATTGAAAGTCCGGCGGTTGGATGTATGCTCGGCAAGGCTTATCAGATCTTGCTCAGTCAGCTCGCAAAGGCTTTGAGTGATGCCCGCTTGGAGATCACCACAACAGAATATCTTGTGCTTCGTGCGCTATATTCTGATGAAGGCATCCAGCAGTGTGAGATAGCATCGCTCATAGGAAAAGATAAAGCATCGATTTGCAGATGCGTCTCCGGTTTGGAGAAAAAAAGTCTGGTAAAAACAGAATGTGTAAGCCATAAATGCCTGAGGGTTTATCTCACTGAACAAGCCAGAGAAATAGAGCCGAGGGTTATGAACGTTGCAAATATTCGCCATAATGCCTTGTTGTCGATGCTTTCTCAATCGGAATTTGAAAACTTCACTAAAGTATTGGAAAAAATCATAACTACATAAATTTAATAAGAAAGGAAAAACACAATGATTACACTCACAATTTGGTCGGATTTTGCTTGTCCCTATTGCTACATAGGTGAAACAAGATTGCAGAATGCTATAGAGGAACTCGGTTTGAAGGACGATGTGCAGGTTGATTTCCGTGCATTCGAGCTTGATCCGACTGCTTCGAAGGAGGTGGTATCAACAACTCCGGAACGCTTTGCCAAGAAGTATAGGCTTTCATTGGAGGGAGCCAAGGAGCAAATTGAACAAATCTCTTCACTCGGACGAGAACTGGGCATTGATTTCAATTATGCCACCACGCAGTATTCGAATACACGTGACGCACACCGTCTTATGAAACTTGCTGAGGCTAAATACGACCGTGAGACGGTTGGACGTTTGAATGAAGCTCTTTTCAAAGCTTATTTTGTTGAGAACTTGATACTCGCTGACCACGACGTGCTTCTGGCAAAGGGTGTGGAAGCAGGTCTGAAAGAGGATGACGTAAAGGATGTTCTCAATTCGGACAAATATGACGATGAGGTGCGTTTTGATGAACGTGAGGCGATGATGCGTGGAGTTCATGGAGTGCCCTATATCGTTTTCAATGGTGATTTCGCAGTCCCTGGAGCAATGTCAACAGATGGATTCAAGTCGGCTTTGAAACGTGAATTGAAAAAACAGGGTATGGAGGCAGAGATAAAACCGGAAGGGGAGCGCCCTCATCAGTGCGGTCCTGACGGATGCGAATTGCTCTAAAGCTAAAAAAGCCATTAAAGCCAATAGTGACTTTAATGGCTTTTCATTTCACTATAATCCAATACTTTAGTATTTAAAAAATAATCTTAAAACTAAAAGCTATGGTAAAAGAATTGCAAGTTCAAGGCGTTTTTGCTGAAAATACATATTTCTATATAGATTCCCATTCAAAAGCCGGTTTTATTATTGACCCGGGGGCTCAAGCCGGACTGATATATGATGTCGTTGTCAGGAATGGCTGGAAGATTGAGCGTATCTTGCTCACTCACGGTCATTTCGATCATTTCGGAGCGGCTGAATTGCTACGCGAGCGTCTTCACGCACCGATATTCATTTATCATGAAGAAGCCCCTTATCTTGCCGATCCATATCTGAATCTGAGCGGCAATTCGGGTGATCCGATCACAGTGCCTCATTATGAGGAGCTTCACGACGGCGAGATAATCCGATTGAGAGAGAACAATGGCTTCTATCTTAAAGTTATCCATACACCGGGTCATACGCCAGGGTCAGTGACATATTATTCGCCGGAAGAGCGTGTAGCATTTGTTGGAGACCTTCTTTATCAGCATGGCCCCGGCTTGACAAACTTCCCGGGAGGAAACCGCAGGGTACTGGAAGATTCCATAGTTAACAAAATCCTGACCCTTCCTTCAGAGACTATACTGCTTTCCGGACATTCTTCACCTATAACCGTGGAAGAAGAGAGAAGGATATTAGTGGGGTAATCTTTACCTTTTTCTGGTCAATTCGATGGATTCTTTCCCGGTCATGCGGTCTATGGAAATTTCAATTATGGCAACGGCTTTGAGAAATTTTGATATCTCTGCCGTAGCATCCAGGTTTTCGCAATATTTTCGCGAAAGTTTCCAGAGAGCCTCAATCTTTTCTTCCTCATTCTCTATGAAGCGTGCTCGGCCGAATATGATGGCGCTCCGGAAATATGTTGTAAACTCTTCCGGAACTATATCTCCTTGAGTCACTACACATAGAGAAACCTTGGGATTTCTCTTCAACGCTTCAATCTTATGCCCTTGCTTGGCGGAGTGAAGATAGATATGCTCGCCATCATACACATAATTAATTGGAACTGCATAGGGGCAATCGCCGTCACTGCATACTGCCATTACGCATTCTCGGCCCTTGCGCAAAATATCTTTAGTTTCCTCAATCGGCAATTCCTGACGGGAACGCCTCATCTTGTGATCCATCGTATAATAAAATTTTAGGATTGCAATTATTATCCATCCTCAATTCACCATCTTTAATCCGATGATTGATAAAATCAATGTAGTGATGAAAAAGATTCTCCAGAAAGTGGCAGGTTCGTTAAAGAAAAATATCCCAACCAATACGGCTCCGACTGCGCCAATGCCTGTCCAGACGGGATAGACAGTTCCGATAGGGAGCCGTTCAGATGCTTTTGCCATCAGGAACATGCTTAGGGAAAGGGCGACTAAGAACCCGACCCACCACCATGCCAGTTCACGACCGACAGCTGATTTGGTTTTTCCAAGACAGAAAGTGAAGGCAACCTCCATGAATCCTGCTAAGATAAGAATTAACCAGTTAACCATTTTGTATCATGCCTTCTTCGAGGGCTGCAAGAATTCTCGGCGACTCCTTCCAAGGCGTTGCAAAGATATGAATACTTTGTGATGTACGCAATATTTATGAATTATAACTTTTCTAATATGATAGATATTTATTATCTTTGCAATAATAAGAAGCTCATACTAAAACTATAAGGCCATAATTAGTAATTCTGGCTTTAAAGAGATATCAAGGGGATAGTAACAGATTATGGGAGTAAGATTGACTAAGAAAGCCAAAGATTCTTTTGAGGGCATAAAACATATTGGAGAGAACGGAGAAGAACATTGGACTGCCCGAGAACTTGCCAAAGTTTTAGAATATGCAGACTATCGAAACTTTCTTGAGGTTGCAAGGAAGGCATGGATTGCGTGTAATAATTCAGGTATTAACCCATACGACCATTTCGTTACATTCACCGAAATGGTTCCAATTGGCTCAAATGCTGAAAGACAGATAGATAATATTAAACTAACTCGGTATGCATGTTATCTTATTGTTCAGAATGCTAATCCTTCCAAATCTATTGTAGCTCAGGCACAAACATACTTTGCTATTCAAACGAGAAGAGCGGAGCTTTTACTTGACAAGAACCTACCTCTTTCAAAAGATGACAAGAAGCGGTTGTTACTTCGAAGAGAGATGAAGAAGCATAACGCTCATCTTGCCGGAGCCGCTAAGGAAGCCGGTGTCGCAACTCCTCTTGATTACGCCATTTTTCAGAATAAAGGATACGAAGGTTTATATGGGGGGCTGGATAGGTCAGCTATTCAAAAACGAAAAGGCCTTAAAAAGACTCAGAATATTCTTGATCACATGGGCAGTACGGAACTTGCAGCTAATTTATTCCGGGCTACTCAAACTGAAGATAAACTACGAAGGGATAATATCAAGGGGAAAGATATGGCCAATCGTATTCACAAAGAGGTTGGAGCAAAAGTTCGTCAGACAATTAAAGATTTAGGAGGTACTATGCCTGAGAATCTGCCAGTTGCTGATAGCATAAAAAACTTGAAAGAAAAGAAAAAAAGGAATTAAATCAGGGTTTATTTAATAATTCAGAAGAGGTTTCAGAGTAATTATAAACGAATAAAAATAATATATTATGAAAAAGAATTTCACGCCAAAGGCTTGGTTATTGCCTCAGCCTGTTCTGATTATCGGCACATACGATGCCGATGGCACTCCCAATGCCATGAATGCCGCATGGGGCGGCCAATGGGATGCCAGCAAGATTATGATTTCACTCGGTTCGCATGCCACTACCGATAACCTTAACCGTCTCGGGGAATTTACTGTGGCTTTTGCAACCAAAGATACTATGAATGCTTCCGACTATGTAGGGATTGTCAGCGGTAGGAAACAGTCTGATAAGGTGGCACGTGCCGGGTGGAACTCAGAGAAAGGGGAGACGGTTAATGCTCCGGTGTTCGATTGTTTCCCTATGACAATGGAATGCAAAGTCAGCGAAAAGCTTTATGAATCCAAGACAGGATTCTACCTTATCGCTGACATCGTGAATATTATATGTGATGAAAAATATCTTGCAGAGGATGGAAAACCGGATGTGGAGAAGATGCAGCTCATCACGTTCGATCCGGTGCATAACGGATACATCCAGCTTGGAGGAAGAGTTGGTGATGCATTCTCCTCAGGAAAGGCCTTGATCTGAATTCCCAGAGGAGAACTATGAACCGAATTATTTCGTAGCTTCTTCAGCCTCCATTCTGTCTATTATATCCACAAATGATTTCGGAAGCCTGACATTGTAAAGATGTCGGGCTTCTTTAAATAAAGGAGCTATCTCTTCATCAGTGAAACCGGCGATTCCGCAACCGATGCGTGTTACATAAAATGTGTTCTGGTCGCATTCGTAGGCGAAGTTTATGAAATCATCCACGTAGGGCTTTATCGTTTCTACGCCTCCTTGCATTGTGGGGATAGCGTATGATTGCCCTTGAAGCCCTACTCCTTGCCCCATGATAGCTCCAAAGCGCTGACGAGCAACTCTGGCCGCCCCTCCCGCGTGATTGCCCTCGAGATTGCTGCCAAACACAAAGATATCATCCGGTTCGAGCGATGTGATATTTTCAGGTGTATATTTCATATTAAAAAGTTTAATTAGTGAACAGGTTTGATGCAAATTTAGGAAAAAATATTTAAACTCCTTATTTTACTGTGTTAAACTTCTGAAACTCGCATTAAGTTGCTATATTTGCAATGTAATTTTAAGTGGATACTTTATGAATAGAATCAACGGCATACTGAGTTTCATCCTCGTTATCATTATGATTGCCACAGCTTCGGTTACGGTCAATAAGTCGCTTTTAGGTTTTAAGATTGGTGATACAGAGAAGGGCAACGAAGTTACAGAAAAAGCAGAAGCCGGGAACATGATGAAGTCGGCAGATGGGAGTGTTGTGATTAACACGAAAGGCATGAAGGGAACAGTCAACGGTTATGCCGGGCCAGTGCCATTGGAGATTTACATTACAGATGGCAAGATTACCGAAATCAAGCCTTTGGAAAATTCAGAGACACCAGCTTTTTTTAACAGGGCATCCGTTATTCTTGACCAATGGAAAGGGAGGACCCCGGAGGAGGGAAGAGCATTGAAAGTGGATGGCGTGAGTGGCGCAACCTATTCTTCGCAGGCCATAATAAGCAATGTTAAGGCCGGTCTTGACACTTATTTAGGTTCAAAAGGGAATCATGGAACGGCTATGCCTTGGAAATTATGGGTTGCTTTGGCGGTGACGTTGCTTGCCGCGGTTGTTCCTATTTTTGTTCATAACAGAATCTACCATAACGTCCAGATGATACTTAATATCGTTGTCCTTGGTTTTTGGTGCGGACAGTATCTGGATTATGCTTTGGTCTTGAAGTACATGTCGTCCGGTTTCTTGTTCCCTGCTGGTTTAATAGCAATTGTTATGCTTATCACGGCTTTCATATACCCGCTTTTCGGACGACCTCAACACTATTGCAATTATATATGCCCGCTCGGATCGGCTCAGCAATTGACAGCTCAGATATGTAAATATAAGATACATATTTCAAAAAGAGTGCTCAATGGGCTTGATTGGTTCCGAAGGATATTATGGGGGGTGTTGATGTTCCTGTTATGGATTGATACCTTCACGGGGTGGATGGATTATGAACTCTTCCAGGCGTTTATGGTGGAGTCTGCACCTTGGTATATAATTATGACGGCAGGAATATTCATTGCTCTTTCTGCAATTGTAGCCCGTCCGTATTGTCGTTTTGTTTGTCCTATCGGGTCTCTCATAAAACGCTCGGAAAATATGGGATAACGCAATATGGTTTCAGGTTTTAAGGTTATAAGTATTGGGGAATAGAGAGGAAATAAATTAAATTTAAAAATATAAGATCAAATGAAAAATTCATCTTTTATATTAGTCCTGCTCGGGGCTGCGGTGCTCTTCATTGCCTTCAGATGGGCTTATTCTTCTGATTCTTCTAAAGAGGAACCGGAGAAAGTGACGTGCTCCTCCACCATTGAGGATATAATGACCCGTACAAGTGTGCGGTCATATTCCGATAAAAAGGTAGCAAAAGAGACGGTTGATACTTTGCTTCGTGCAGCTATGGCCGCTCCGACAGCCATGAATAAACAGCCGTGGCGATTTGTGGTGATAGAGAAAAGGGAGCTCCTCGATTCCATAGCTGCAAAATTCAAATCGATGACTATGGCCGCTAAGGCTCCTCTTGCAGTTGTGATGTGTGGGGATATGATAGCTGCTATTGAAGGGGAGGGGAGAGAATATTGGGTGCAGGACGTTTCCGCGGCGTCAGAAAACCTGTTGCTTGCCGCCCACGCCGTTGGTTTGGGAGCTGTATGGTGTGGCATTTATCCTATAGCCGAGAGAGTGAACTATTTCTCGAAAATGCTTGAACTGTCGGATAATATCGTTCCCATGGCTTGTATCTGCATTGGTTATCCTGAAGGCATCAACCAGCCTAAAGATAAGTGGAAACCGGAATACGTCCACTATAATAGCTGGCAATGATAGGTTTGGAATAAGATAAAAGAATGCACGTCTCATTGGTTTTTACTGCACTTATGAGAGATGCATTCTTTTAATTTTAAAATGATGCTTGAATCTTAGGATTTATTGATTGGAGCTGTGCAATAAAATCTTCTCGCTTTACCGGGGAAATTATGAGGGGAATTGTGCTTTTAAGTATGTTTCGGTCGTAAATTCGATCGCAATGCGGTATTTTATTGACGTGGCGGGGGCAGAAAGCCACATTTTGGTTGGTTTGATCTCCTTTATTTTGTCAATCGGATATTCTTTAGGTATGAAAAACTGATAAATAACCAAATTTTTCCCATCAATGCGGTAGAAAATACTTAAGAAGCAAGTCACGGTAAAAACCAACATTATAAAACAAATTATCATTGGCCAAATTCCTTCATCTAACAGAACGTTAGCAAGACAACATAAAGCCACTAATGATATTATGAACCAGGTTGAGGAGTCCCATTTTGAATTATATCTTGTCCCAAAATATTTTTTCATAAAACAAAGGTAAAAAATGATGACGAATTATGCAATATCCTCCGATATTTTCTGAAAAATCTAATCTATTTTTGGAAACAGCGTGTTATATAATTATACAATTTTATTAAAATACTATGAATGCAGCAAAAAGAATCGACGGGATGTTGACTTCCGCCGAGAATGTTATTCTGGTGATCGATATGGAGAACGATTTTGTGCTCCCTGATTCACCAATGAGAGTAGAGGGAGCATACGCTACGCTCCCTGCCATTAAGAAATTCCTTGATTACGGACGTGCCAACGATTGGGCCGTTATCTATATTTACAGGATACATCGTCCTTCCGGGATTGATGCGGAGCTTTTCCGGAAGCATTTCTTTGAGGAGGGTCATCCTTTCTGCATTGCAGGCACAAAGGGTGCCGCAATACCCGACGAGATTGCCCCGCAGCCAGGCGATATATCGATAACTAAACAGCGTTTCAGTGCTTTCTTTGGCACAGACCTCGATATCGTTTTAAGGGGCTTAGGTGCTAAGAATATCTATCTTACCGGTACGCAGTATCCTAATTGCGTGCGGTCAACGGCTGTTGATGCAATGGGACTGGATTATAACACCATTGTTGTAACCGACTGTTGTTCAGCCGCGTCTGAGGAAGTGGCAAATGCAAACATTTTTGATATGAGGAATATGGGGATTCCTTGCATACCTTCCTCGGAGATTATGAAATAAAATTAAGAGGGATGGGCAGAATAATCTATCCTTCCCTGCATTAAGGAAAAGATGATGTGTCAGAACTAAAACCGGCACATCATCTTTTTTTAATTTAGATTTTCACAAGCACCTTAGCCAGCTCCTCATGGAAATCTCCGGCGGCTTCAAATTTCTCTTTGAAAGCCGGTTTTCCATCCCTGTCAATGAAACCCCATTGGGAGGTGCGGCCTTTCTTAACTCTTGCTAATCCATCGCAGAAAGGGCCGGCATCAAAATAAACAGGTTTAATGACAAACTCTCCGCTTTCATTCACGTAGCCGATCTTATCTCCTTCTACTTTGCGCATTGGCCATTCCGCCTGTTCGGAGAATGTTTCCTGTGTTGAGGCCGGGTCGGGCACGCGATTCCCTGATTTATCAATATAAAACCATTCATTTCCTATTTCCACTTGTGCGATTCCATCATGGAAATCCATAGCCTTATCATATTGAAGCGGAATAACGAAGCTTCCATCTTTACCGATATATCCCCATTTATCGTCAAGCATCACGCATGCTAATCCTTCAGAGAAAGAATTGGCCAGCTGGAATTGAGGTTCAATGGCATACGCCCCGGCTTTGTCAATATATCCGCGTCGCCAGTCAATCTTAACGAGCGCCAAGCCGTCCTGAAAGTCGCCTGCTCCGTCGAATTGCGGTTCGATTATAAAATTTCCGCTCCTATCGATAAATCCCCAGAGTTGTCTTTTTTCCATATCTTTCTTAAGTACAAATGCAGTGGTTATTCCTTCGGCAGGTTAGACAATCTTGATGCTTCAAGCAGAGGCAGGTTCGATTCCGTTGGCACATAGATCACGGTCTTATTGTTAAGATCTGACTGCTGGCGCACCCATAGATATTGGATATAAGTGGGTGTCAAACTTCCATTCTCAATGCGGATTGCCTCAGCCGCACCTTTTGCACGCTCCACCTCTGCCTGAGCGTTAAGTTTCTCAGCTTCCAGATTGGCTTTAGCTTCCTCAATCTTGATTTTGCGGTTCTGTTCTGCTTTGGCAAACTCGGCTTTTCCTTCCATTTCCTGCGACCATACGTTATACCATGGCTTGATCAGTGCGATAGCCACAATCAGGATGATGATTCCGCATACTCCTCCGATGATTCCTTTGAGGACTTTTGTGTTTATGCTATTGTCGTTATACATAATTTTGAAGATTTATAAGTTTATTATTGATATTGCAAAGGTAATGTTATTTATGTCTTAATAAAGAAAGTCTGAAATATTTCAGTTGCTTTGATTGAATTTACAGGTAGTTTTACCTGAATATTTCAATCCCATTGAAGAAGATGAGGGGTATGAGGGCATTTGCCGATTATTCATGATGACCATATTTTGGAGGCTCTTCTGCTGCGATTGAGACTTCATAATCTGTGTCAAGTCCGTATCCGGCTACAATTGATTTCTTAGGCTCGCTCACTTTAGTGATTGTATCGTAAAGCCATTCGAGAGTCTTTCCGCGTGCGGTGACAGTCCTGATGTCGCATTCCCATATCCTGATTACTCGCCAGCCGGCAAGCTTGAGGTCTATGTTGTTGGCATAGTCACGGGCCATGTTCATGGCAATCTTATGCTTCCAGTAGAGCGTATTGGATTTTGGCATCTTGAAATATTTGCATCCCTCGTGACCATGCCAGAAACACCCGTCGATAAAGACTACTGTTTTATATTTCTTAAAGACAAGATCGGGCGATCCAGGAAGCTTACGGTTATTGACGCGATAACGCAGCCCACGGGAGAAGAGATACTTCCGCACTATAATCTCAGGCTTGGTATCTTTCCCTTTTATAGCCGCCATGCATCGGCTCCGCTGTTCGGGTGTCATTATATCGGTCATAGGATGGATAGTTGGACGCTGTTTAGTTATTCCGTTGTGGGCAATAATTTTAGTTTTTAATGAATTTGCTAATTAATAAACTAAAATTAATAGTTTTTATTTATTCTTTCAACTTTTTTAAGATAAATTCAGTTGTAAATATATGATAGGATCGGATGTGAGATTAACCCACTAAATTTTGTTTTATGAAATACGTAAATGCAGGCAATGGCAAGATGCCACTTATCACACTTATTGCCATATTGTCGATATCGTTGACCATCAATATGCCGGGATTGGCTGTTTCGCCGATGCTTGGCAAGCTTCGCGATATCTTTCATTCGTCGGAGATGGAAGCACAGCTTGTAACCTCGCTTCCCAACTTGTTTATGATTCCTATCGTCCTGATAGCCGGTAAAATTTCCACGCCGTCACGTCAGACAGCAGTTCTGATGACGGGCTTGATAACGTTCCTTGTGGGCGGTATAGGCTGCTTCTTTGCAACGAGCATGGTTGCATTGATCGTATTGGGATGTCTTGTAGGAGTGGGTTGCGGTTTGGTTGTTCCTATTGCCGCCGGATATATTTCCGAATGGTTCATGGGTAAATCGAGACAGGCTGACTTAGGTTTGAAATCTACTACATCAAACGCAATGGTGATCGTTGCCAACATTTATGTAGGAATCGTAGCCGCCCATTACTGGCACGCCGCTTTCGTGGTATATCTCACACCTCTCATTCCGCTGGCCCTTATCCCATTCATGACTCAGAAATATGTGAATAAGCATCGCATACTCAATACAGCTGAAGATGAAACCCATGCAGCCGCTATCTCCGGCAATGGTGAAGCCAAAGCGCCTTATCACTTTCAGGGGAGCACCTCAACATGGATGCTGGTCAGCCTTATCTGCCTTTACATGTTCCTTACATACGCTACAACTTCAATCTCATATTATGCTCCTTTCTGCATGGAACATTTCGGGATGTCAACAACAGAGGTTGGTATCGTAACTGCAATGTATTATCTTATGTGTGCCGTCTGCGGCGCGGTTGTTACACCCCTTAAGAAGATATTCGGCAAAAATACACTCTTTATCAGCCTTGCGCTCTGTGCGGCCGGTCTGTTCGGAATCGGGTTCACTCATAACTTCTGGGTTTATTTCTTCTCCTCTCTCATCACCGGCTTCGGTTATGGGATAATTCAGCCAATCATTTATAACAAGACGACGTATGTTGCTCCCAACCGCAAGCTTGGCACGCAATATTTCGGGTATGTGCTTTCGGCCAACTACGTGTCGATTATGATGGTTCCTTTTGTTGACAGTGCGGCCAGAAAGATTTTCCACTCAACGCTTCCTACGTTTGAGTTCATCTTCAGCGGTGGCGTGGTGGTTGTTCTCTTGATTTGGGCATTGATTAAACATAAGAATTACGTATTTGCAATCAATCCGGCATCTGCGGCTCCTACCCCCGAAGAGATTGCGGCAGTGACTGCGAAATAACCCAATGCTTATTCACAAATCAGGGATTATCAAATTCATTTTTGATAATCCCTGATTTTTAAACGTTCATGAAAACGAATTAGCGAATAACCCAATCGTTTATACTTCCAAAACCAGATTTCCGTGGGCGTTAAAGCGATATTTGTGAGAAACCAGTGTGTTGTCGTTTCGCACTTCAAACACGCAATCTTCAGGATTGATTTCCAATCCTGCATTGGCGATCGCCTCGCGCACAGCCTCTTCAACTGTGTGATAACCGGTATTGGTTGATTGATAAAGTCGGGAGTCTTCCGGACCCCAAATAGTTACTGAAACCTGATCTTGCGGTTTCAAAGAATCAAATGTTTCCATAATATTAAAATTTTACTTTCTTCAATAATAAAACATTTGATGGGGTGATAAGGTTGTAGCAGAAGTTAAGTTTGTAAATGTAAGTTATATCCCGCCTTGTCATATATGAACGGAGCAAAACCACTCGGTTAGGTCTGTTCAATTTCATATCGTTTGCAAAAGGTATTAATCGTATTTTATTCTGAATTTTTCGAGTAAAAGTTTAAAAAAGTCTTGTGCTGTCAGGCATGTATCCATTAGATATCCTTTAATTTTCCCTTTGGCGCAGTAATTTCGGACTGTCCGTACCGGGATGCTATGAAGGTCGGCCCATTCTTGAACTGATAGATAATCCATTTAGCGGCAAATTTTAATTTTTAAGTGTGACAAAATTAACAAAACTTGCCGATATCGGCAAGTTTTAAGTTCTATTATAAAAATCAATTAAATTATTTCAGAATTATTCCCTCGTGAGTCGGAGAACGCGGAATCCTTCTTTGCATCCATTCAGTTCAATGTCAGCTTTTATAATAAGCGTATTATGTTCCTTACAACCGACTGTATTAACGGGACGGTGACAGAATTGCCGGCCTGCTTGTATTGCTTGCTTTTCGCTATGGGTGGGAATTCGAAATTTTCGGGAAATCCTTGGAAATTGAGGCATTCCTTGGGTGTAAGCTTCCTGAATCCGTGAGGCGTGATGATTAAAGGTACATTATGGCCTCCCATCCCCATATTGGCAGTCAGAGTAGGGCATACGTTTGATTTGTTTTGCCTTACATATTGACGTCTCCATTGATAGATTGTATCGGGATCTACCATAGTTTCTAACAATAGTGGATAGTACCGGTGATTCTCCCGGTAAAAGAGAGATTCGTCAGTCTCAGTGTAATCAATGCAATCGTGAATAGAGTTGGTCAGGTCCTGTTTCTCTGGGAATCGGAAATCCTCATGGTTACGCACCTGTTGTGGGTCGAAGCCAACAATTATTATACGCTCCCGATTTTGTGGAATATTGGCATATTCCATAGAATTTAGCACTTTATAAAACACCTTGTAACCTAAATCGGTCAATGTGGTATGTATAACATCAAATGTGCGTCCGTCATCGTGAGCCACAAGATTTTTTACATTTTCAAGTATAAATGCTTTGGGACGTTTCTCGCGAATTATGGTGGCAACATCGAAAAACAAAGTGCCTCGCGTGTCTTCAAAACCTTTCCTATATCCTGCAATCGAAAACGCCTGGCATGGAAATCCGGCACATAAAAGGTCGAAGTTGTCGGGAATATAATTCTTTGTCTCAGGCGAGGTTATGTCGCCAAATGGGTATTCTCCAAAATTATGGAAATAGGTTTTTTGTGCGTCCGGATCCCATTCAGATGAAAAAACACACTTCCCTCCATTGTTCTGACACGCAAGTCGAAAGCCTCCGATGCCGGCAAACAAATCGATGAAATAAAAGGAGGGATTCTCGATAGATGAAAAAACCGGTTGAAGAAATTCAGATAATCGATTGAGCGCTTTATAGCCATCGTTGCAGTCAATCACTAAAGGAAGCTTATCATCATCTGAAGAGTTGAATAACTCCTCAACAGATTTCCTTATCTTTTCAGATACGAAATCACTCCCATTATTTTGAAAATAATGGGAGACGCAATCCAAATTATTTAATACCTTCCGGGCCTCAGTCCCTAATTCTAATTTCTTAGAGTAAAGGAAATTTTCAAAGTACCCTAATTGCATATTTGCTCCTTATTCTTTGTATATCAAAAGATTAAAACCTCTATAACTCAATAAGGTGTATCTTGTTAGAAAAGTTTCTTGCAAAGTTAGTAAAAAACTCTAACATTTCTCTTATCAAAGAGAGTCGGGGAGTTAATAAATTTATCCTTTTCCTGCTCCATATTTCTTTTCGAATATGTCGAAATGGTCTTGACCCCATTTGAGCATTTGATCGATGATTGGGATAAGCGAGAGGCCAAGGGGCGTGATTCTGTATTCCGAACGGGGTGGAAGTTCAGGATAGATGGTCTTTTCTACAAGACCGTCTTCAACCATCTCTTTTAACTGCAGGTCGAGCACGCGTGGTGCGGCTTCTGGAAGAAGCTTATGAATCTCACTGGGCCGTTGCGGCTTCCCGTTTCTTAGTTCATCAAGAATACAGGATTTCCATTTCGATTCAATCAGACTCATCGTAAGTCGCAACGGACAGTCAAGATCTACAGGTATTTTCTTTTCGTAGGCCATATTATGAGTTTTTATGAAGTCACATCAACTTCTGTTGTGGCAAAGTTAATGAATAACTCTCTAATTTCCATATATCGAAAATATTTTCAGTATATGATAATTTTTTCAGTACTTGATTTTTAGTTATTACGCTTGTAACTTTGCATGCAAATAAAATTTTAAAATAACTTCAAGCAATCAAAAGATACATAAATCATGAGAGACGAGATAAAGGAATATGATGCGGTGGCAAAGGCCGCTGAGAAGTTCGTAAAGAGTGTTGCCGAGGGCAATAGTGAGTATGCCAAAACACTTTTCACCGATGATGCCGTGCTTTTCGGAATCCTAAATGGAGCAGTGGAGCGTGGCTCGATTGAGCAGTTCTATCATAATGTCGATACGGTAGGCGCCGGTGCCGGGTTCAAGGCCCGCATTGACGTGCTTGCTGTTGAGGAAACCGTGGCTGTTGTGCGCGTTCTTGAAGAGGGGTGGGGCGGTAGTATCGATTTCACCGACTTCCTCCTCCTGCTCAAGCTCGACGGAGAATGGAAGTGTGTGGCAAAGGCATATAATCAGAATTCCAACACCATAAAGAAATGAAAATAACGGTTATAACGGGCAGTCCCCGCAAGAATGGAAACACCTTCGCTATGGTTGATTCATTTATCAAGGCTGCTGAAGCAAAAGGGCATGAAGTGATTCGTTTTGATGCCGCGATGATGAAAATAGGGGGATGCCATGCTTGCATGACCTGCTTCAAGACCGGCAAGGCCTGTTCGTTCGACGATGATTTCAACGTCATTGCCCCGCATATCCTTGATGCCGACGCGGTGGTATATGCTATGCCTGTATATTGGTATTCGATTCCGGCTCAAATAAAAGGTGTGATCGACAAAGTGTTCTCATTCTGCGTGGCCGGCAAACCAATTTCCGGGAAGAAGATGGGGCTGATTTGCTGCTGTGAGGAGCATGATGTGTCGGTAATGGATGGTGTAAAAATACCTATGGAGCGAACCGCGGCATTGCTTAAATGGGATGTAGTGGGTAAGGTTCTCGTGCCGGGAGTCTTTGTTGAAGGAGACATCGACAAGACCGACGGATGCACTCAGGCGGCCGCTCTTGCAGATAAATTCTGACAAAAAAATGTCAGGTCTCCTCTGGAAGTTGATTTCTCAGAGGAGACCTGAAATATATTTCGTAGTTCTTTCACATCACGGCATTCGCAAGTCTATCCGTGTAGCTCTTTACTTCTGCGTAAAACCTATCGGCTGCCTCCTTGTCATCGGGATCCAGAAGCATCATGCCGAAACTTATCACAGGTTCTTGCCAATCAAGACCGCAGAGATTTCCATGCAAAGCTGTCCCTGTCGATCCATAGGCGAATCCATGAGAGAGCACCAGTTCAAAATAGCGACGCATAAGTGAAGGAGCGCTGTACCACCAGAAAGGAAATTCAAACACCACTGTATCTGCTTCCATGAGACGTTTCTCGCGAATTATGGTGGCTACATCGAAAAACAAAGTGCCTCGCGTGTCTTCAAAACCTTTCCTATATCCGGCAATCGAAAACGCTTGGCATGGAAATCCATTATTTTGAAAATAATGGGAGACACAATCCAAATTATTTAATACCTTCCGGGCCTCAATCCCTAATTCTAATTTCTTAGAGTAAAGGAAATCATTTGATACGGGTCTTTGACCCTATGCCGAGCTCAATCCTATGCGGCTGATGCCGAGCACGCGTGCATAGTCGGCCACACGGAAGGAGCTTCGGATTTTATTTTCAAGAAGCTCTTTGTATTTGAATTTCCTGGATTTATTCCAACATCTCCTTCACGACAACGGCATTATTATGCTCCCTGTCGCGCGATGAGAAGAGAAGCGTGACTGTCAGCTTATCTTTTAAAGCGTCCGCCAAAGCGGCAAATGAGGGATTAGCCTTCAATTCTGCTTTATATTTCTCTACAAACTGTCCCCATAACTTGTCGGGGTCGGTATGGAACCATTCTCGAAGCTCTGTTGAAGGTGCTATCTCCTTATCCCAGAAATCATAATGAAAGGTTTCATGGGAGAGGCCCCTGGGCCAAAGGCGATCAATATAAACGCGGTATCCATCTGATTCCGCCTCGGGGTCGTAGGCTCGTTTGAGTTGAATTACCTGTGACATAACTGCATATTTTTCATAATAATTCTTAAGGAAGATAATGGCATAGGTTGGCACAGTGTTAAATATAGTGACCTAATACACATTGCATATCCTTTTTATTTAACGCCTGCGCAAGATGGGGTGTTCATTTCTGGGGAGGTTTAAGAATATGGTCCTTCTTGCTTGCCGATTTATCTGCGACGTATTGCGTGGGGGTGATGCCGGTGACCTTCTTAAAGGTCCTTGCAAAATGTTGGGGATATTCATATCCTAAAGAGTAGGCCACCTCCGAGGAGTTCATGCCAGCCGAGAGCCTGTTTTTTGCAAGTTGGACAACATATTGTCTGATGAGGGTTCCGGCTGTTTCCCCTGTAATTTTTTTTATGACATCGCTCAGATAGCTGGCCGACATATTCAGTTGGTCGGCGAAAAATTGGACTGTCGGCACACCTCCGTCAGTTTGTGAATCGCTGTCAAAATAATGTTTAAGTGATGATTCGAATCTTGACAAGATGCTGTTGTTTACAATTGTGCGCGTAACAAATTGCCTGTTATAGAAACGTTGCGCATATCTGAGAAGAAGATTCAGGAAACCAACAATGATACGATTCTGCATTTCATCAGAAGGGAATTTCATTTCATTTTCAAGTTGCCTGATAATCGATATTATCACATCACGCTCCTCTTCACTCATGTGTAGCGCTTCATTTATACGGTAATCAAAGAATGAAAAGCTCTTGATTTCGTTCTCAAGCGCGGTGCCTTGCAATAAGTCGGGATGAAACAAGACGGCCCATCCTGTCAGATTAAACAATTCGCCGGTGTCTTCTTTCCCTCCCAATTGGCCCGGTGCGACGCAGATAAGCGTGCCTTCGGAATAATCATATTTACCGGTTCCATACACCAGATCCATATCTGCCTCGTTGCCCTGAAGAAACAGTCCATATACATCGTAATGATTCAGGCTATATCGCACGGGGGAAAGCTCACTGTAATTGACAACACTTATCAGATCATGAGAATCCGGGTTGCCCACCCATGCGTTATAATCTGATGGCCGGTTTATCTTCAGAATTTTGCTCATAGTTATCTTATATTTTCAAATGCTCAGCGAGTGCAAATTTAAGAAAAATAATTCAAGAGTTATTATTTTTTAGTCACCTAAGGATCGCTATTTGTATTGTTGAATAGATTTAATACTTCAGTATATGTGTGGATCTGACCGTTCCAATTTCGGAACTTGGGAACTTCAGCTATGTTGTTGCTTAGAGAGGTGTATGCTCCAAGACGGATATTGAGACAAGGCATTTTAACGATAATTTCCTCTCCTTTAGCGTCAATCACAGGATTGTTATCTTCGTCAAGTAATGGTTGCTTACGTAGGCCAAATGTTATGCCTGTGATTTCGTAATATCCGGAAATACCTCCGTCATACATTGGAACAAAGTATTTTACCGTTGTGATGTCTCCGCCCGGCATATTGCGCATGACAAATTCTGTTGCTTCGTGATTGTGAAAAGCCGTGTATTCTTTTGTCATTTCCTGACGACCATCTTTTGTCCGGCGTTGCTTAGTGACAACTCCGAAAAGGAATTTACCCATGCCTCCGGGACTTTCAATATCACCCTTTCGACTGCGTTCAATTTTTAAGGAATCAGACGGGTCTTCACCGAGGTCAACAGGCACAACATAGAAATTCTCACCAAGAGAAGAAAGCAGACGGTCGTTGTCTTCAGGATACGATTTATCAAGTGCGAGCGAGAAAAGATTCTGATTCTCGTAAGGTCGGAACGTCTTGCCGAGAGTATCTTGAAAATGAGATTTAAAATAGTCAGAAGCATTGACATCAGAATGAGGAGCCAATGCGTAAAACTCAAACTTCTCCTTGAGCATGTCCTGAATTGCGCGACGGAATTTGTTGCGGACTGTATGTCTCCATGCTGCCTTTGCCCCGGCATTGTTTCGGGCGTAAAGTGCAAGGATAAAGAGGAAATTGACATCATAGTGCGACAGCAACAGCGTGTCTCGGTCATATAGCCGGTTCTTGAATTGACGGCTTACCGGCGGCTGTTTGGGATGCGGTTCGGTATAGTCATCATACGATAGGGTCGTCTTATCTATAGAAGCAGAGATGAAGAAGTTCGGGATAACATTGTAGCCTTCGGTGACTTCATCAAACAACTGTATGCGCTCGA
>CAMWXH010000034.1 GCA_947178165.1 uncultured Porphyromonadaceae bacterium
CAATAAATACTTAAGGAACTCCTTTAAATCTTTCATATTTTTTTTGCAAAAAAATCTTATTTATGGCATCAATAAAAGTAAAATTCCGTAGATCCTCTGTTCCTGATTCTGCCGGCACGGTCTATTATCAGATCATTCACAAACGCATAGTGCGTCAGCTCACTACAAGTTTTAATATCTTCCCTAACGAGTGGGACGATAAGAAAGGCAGTGTAATATCTAATTTTCACTCTTCCCGTTATGAAATTGTCAAAGCGATTCAGAATAACATCTTGTGGGATATTAAATTGCTCGGACAAGTGTTTGATACTCTAATAACGAAACGCAGTGATTGTTCAACAGATGATTGGGCGTCTGAATTCCTTTGTAGAAAAAAGAGAAGTAGCCTTTTCAACTTCTTAAATGAAACGATTACCAAATTGCAAAAACTTGGTAAAGCAAGAACCGCAGAAACTTATTCTGCCGCGCTCGCCAGTTTCAGGAAGTTCAGAAAAGATGAAGACATCCTCCTCCATGATATTGACTCGGATATAATGGAAAAATACCAGGCACATCTATCATTAAACGGTTTGACCCCCAACACGATTTCTTTCTACATGAGAATACTTCGAGCAACTTATAATCGAGCTGTAGAAAGCGGTCTGATAGAGCAAGCATCTCCATTCCGCAGAGTATATACAGGTGTTGCAAAAACAGTGAAACGAGCCATATCATTAAGGGCGGTCAAGGCAATAAAAATGCTCGACCTTTCGCAAAAGCCGACTCTGGAATTTGCCCGTGATATGTTTCTTTTCAGCTTTTACACTCGCGGGATGTCATTCGTCGATATTGCCTATCTGAAAAAATCAGATTTCAATAACGGCACTATCTCATATCGCCGTAAGAAAACCGGTCAGTTACTTCATGTCGCTTGTGAGAAGTCTGTAATGCTCTTGATAGAGCGTTATCAAGCCGAAGTTGATAGTCCGTATTTGCTTTCAATCATTACGAAGCCTGACAAAGATACTCGCAAACAATATCATGCGAAAATGTACGCCATCAACAAGTCACTGAAAGAAGTTGCACGGTTGGCAAAGGTTGATGTGCCGCTGACTCTTTATGTAGCGCGGCACTCATGGGCGAGTATCGCGCACATTCAAAATATTCCTGTTTCAATCATCAGCGAAAGTATGGGGCATGAATCGGAAGCAACCACGCAAATATACTTGGCTTCCTTAGATGTTAGCGCGGTCAATAAGGCTAACAGTCAGATAATTGAAGCCCTTGAAAATTGTTGAGCAAAACTTCGCTCTCTTGTTAAGAGATAAAATATGTGCAAAGTTAGCAAAAATATCTGATAATTCGCTGTGTTTGACGCAACTATTTTAAGGAGTCGTGTCGAAATTGTTTTGATAATCGTACAATAACTATTTGAAAGTCACACACAATCTATCTCTTAACAAGAGACAGTAACATGACTTTCAATGATGTTCTAAATAAATTCCGCGCCGAGTCCTTCACTCAGAAAGATAAAGGAACGCAGTTTGAGCGTCTTATGCGCTCATGGCTGCTTTCCGACCCTCGTTATTCAAACCTCACAGATGTTTGGATGTGGGAGGACTTTCCTTCAAAAGAAGATTTTGGAGGTAAAGACACCGGCATTGACCTTGTGGCCCGCACCGAAACAGGCGACTACTGGGCTATCCAATGTAAATGCTACAAAGAAGACGCAACCATTGATAAACCGGCGGTTGACTCGTTCCTTGCAACGTCAAGCCGAACTTTCAAAGATGTTGATACTTTGCAGATAACATCTTTCGCTCGTCGCGTGTGGATTTCAACAACCAACCATTGGGGTATAAACGCCGAAGAAGCAATCCAAAATCAAAATCCGCCTGTCAATCGTGTTTCCTTAGTTGACCTGCAAAACTCTCCGGTTGATTGGCAGCTGCTTCTCGACGGTCTAAAAGGTAAGGATGCTATGCTTCCCGGCAAGCAACCGCTGGAACACCAACTCCGCGCGATGTCGGCTGCTCACGAGTACTTCGCCACCCATGACCGAGGAAAACTCATTATGGCGTGTGGAACGGGCAAAACATATACGGCTCTGAAAATTGCCGAAGAAATGTTACCCAAAAAAGGGCTTGTGCTTTTCCTCGTTCCCTCAATCTCACTTCTCGGTCAGACTCTCAATGCGTGGTGCGCTGACGCTACAAAACCCATTAAAGGGATCTGCATCTGCTCAGATGCAAAGGCATCTCGCAAAATAAAGAAAGATTTTGATGATACGCAGGATTCAGCCGTTGACCTTGCTGTTCCTGCTACTACAAATCCCAAGAGTATAGCCAAACAGTTAAAGGCATACCGCTCACATGACGGATTAACCGTAGTGTTCTCAACCTATCAATCCATCGAGGCTATCAAAGCCGCCCAAGATGAAACACTCAAAGAGACCGGTGGCTCTTATGGTGTTTTCGACCTTATTGTATGTGATGAAGCACACCGCACTACTGGAGTTAAACTCTCCGACCGCGACGAAAGCAACTTTACTAAAATCCACGATGCGGATTATATCAAAGGGAAAAAGCGCCTTTACATGACGGCGACACCTCGCCTTTATGGTTCATCGGCTAAAATTAAAGCCTCCGAAAAAGACGCTATACTTTGTTCAATGGACGATGAGAAACTTTATGGTGATGAGTTTTTCCGTGTCAATTTCTCCTATGCGGTTGACAAAGGACTCCTCACCGATTATAAAGTCTTAGTCCTCACCGTCAATGAAGACGATCTCCCCGAAGATATTCTTAAGGACATCAAAGATCCAACAAATACACAGCTTAACTTTGATGACTCCTCAAAACTTATCGGAGTAATTAACGGACTCTCGAAAATTATCCGTGGTGATAACCGCATCACTTGGGATAACGACCCCGGAGTGATGCACCGTGCCATCGCCTTTTGTCATAAAATTGATGACAAAACACATCCAGCAGGGACATCGAAGAACACAGCAAACGTTCTTCCAACCATAAGTGAGAAATATCGGCATTCTCTTGATCCCGAAGAACGCGAACACGTTGTTGAAGTATCTGCCCGACACATCGACGGCTCTATGAACTCTCAGACACGAAACGAACAACTCGCTTGGCTCGCTGAAGAAAATATCGGTGAAAACGAGTGCCGCGTACTTACTAACGTGCGCTGTCTCTCCGAAGGTATCGACGTGCCGGCCCTTGATGCTGTACTGTTCCTTTCTTCCCGAAACTCGCAGGTTGATGTCGTGCAATCCGTGGGACGTGTTATGCGTAACTTCCGCAAGAATCAGCCGGGCGAAAAGAAATATGGATATATTATCATTCCTATTGTTGTGCCATCGGACGTTAAGCCCGAAGATGCACTGAATAACAATAACTATTTCGCTACTGTCTGGAATATCCTAAATGCTCTTCGTTCACACGACGATCATTTCAATGCGGAAGTTCAGAAAATCTCTCTCAACAAGAATAAATCCTCTAAAGTAATCGTCGGCGCTCCTGGCATCGGTCATAACGCTCTCAATGACGGACAGGACACCCACGATGCACAGCAACTGGAAAATGCAGAAATAGCGCGACAGCTCGATCTGCGTTTTGGCGAAATGCAGTCCGGCATTTACGCAAAACTCGTAGAAAAATGTGGAGACCGCCTTTATTGGGAAAACTGGTCTAAGAAAGTCGGCTTGATTGCGCACAAATTCATTGAACGCATCTCAAAACTCGTTTCTTCCGTTCCCGAACTTAAGAAAGAGTTTAACATCTTCGTCAAAGGATTGCAGGACAACCTTAATCCTTCCGTTGACGAAGGACAAGCCATAGAGATGTTGGCTCAACATCTCATTTCTCAGCCTGTTTTCGATGCGTTGTTCCAAGATTATAACTTCGTAAATAACAACGCTGTCAGCCGCTCAATGCACCGAATGATTGAGCAACTTGAAACAGTTGGAGGCTTCCAGAAGGACACTGCCGAACTTGAAGAGTTTTACAACTCCGTCCGTGTCAATGTCGGTAACATAGACAACTTAGAGGGCAAGCAGAGAGTTATTAAAAACCTTTATGAAAAGTTCTTCAAAGGTGCTTTCCCCCTGACCGTTGAAAAACTCGGCATTGTTTATACTCCTATTGAGTGCGTTGACTTCATTATTCATTCAGTCAATGACATTCTCAAACGTGAATTTAATTCTTCACTCTCTGACGAGAATGTGCATATCATTGACCCATTTACCGGCACCGGCACGTTCATTACTCGCTTGCTCCAATCAGGACTTATCAAGCCTGAAGATATAGAGCGCAAGTATCTCTATGAAATCCACTGTAACGAAATTGTCCTGCTTGCATACTATATTGCCGATGTCAATATAGAAGCCGTGTATCACGACTTGATGAAGCCCGACCATTACGTTAATTACGATGGTATCTGCCTCACTGACACCTTCCAACTCGCAGAGTCGAAGCAAGCGACTCTCTCGCAAGAGTTCTTCCGCGAAAACTCCGAAGGCGTTTTGCGTCAGAAGAAAGCACCTATCCGCGTTATCATTGGCAACCCTCCTTATTCAGTCGGGCAAAAATCTGCCAATGATAATGCCCAAAATATGAATTATCCGTTATTGGATAAGCGAATTTATGACACTTACGCACATTTGTCCTCGGCTACTCTTAAAACATCTCTTTATGATAGTTACATAAAAGCGTTTCGTTGGTCATCTGATAGACTTGCAGTTAATAAAGACGGTGGTATAATTGCATTCATTAGTAATGGCTCATGGCTTGATGGAAATTCTCACGATGGTTTCCGTGCTTGCCTAGAATCCGAATTTACCGATATATACGTTCTCAATCTCCGTGGCAACCAACGCACCAGTGGGGAGCTGTCGCGTAAGGAGGGTGGTAAAATCTTCGGTGGTGGCTCTCGAACTCCTATTACTATAACTTTCCTTGTCAAAAATCCTGCAAAAGCAGGTCAGAAAGCAACCATCCATTACCACGATATAGGCGACTACCTTACTCGTGAACAGAAACTTGACCGCGTTAAAAAGTTCAAGTCCGTTCATGGGCGTTCTATTGATTGGCAAATCATAGAACCGACCGATCGCCACGATTGGATTAACCAACGTGACGGATTGTTCGATTCTCTTATTCCTCTTGGAGACAAAGACGATAAAAAAAATAAAAGCAATAAGATTTTTAATGCTGTGCATACAAATGGTATTAAAACTCAGCGTGATGCATGGTGTTATGGCTTCTCTACTGATTCTGTGTCTCAGAAGATGAACACAATGATAGGGAACTATAATTCAGAGATCATTAGAATACAAAAACTAATTGAATCCTCTGATTCTGAAGAGAAGCATAAAATCTTATCTAACGTTTCTTCATACGTAACTTCTAACGAATCTTTCATTAGTTGGACTATCGCATTAAGGAACGATTTATTGAAAGGTAAATTGGCTGTGTTCACTAAAGACAATATTATTACTGCGCTATATCGTCCATTTACTAAAGAAAAATTATATGCAAATTCTCAATTTAATGAGCGTTTGGGAATCTATTCAAAAGCCTTCCCAAGCAAAGGTTTATTAAATAAGATAATTTGTGTTAGTGGTGTCGGTGTCAATACCGGGTTTTCTTGTATCATAACAGATATAATTCCAGATCTTGGACTAATTGGCAGTACTCAATGTTATCCATTATATTGGTACGAAGAAAACAAAGTCCAAGAGCAGAGCTTATTCGACTTCGGCTGTGAATCCGAAAACAAATATATTCGTCGAGACGGTATCTCTGACTGGATATTAAAAGAAGTCCGCAACCGCTTTGGTAATGCTAAGGCAATTACCAAAGAGCATATTTTCTACTACGTTTACGGCATCCTTCACTCTCCGCAGTATCGTGAGCGTTTTGTCGCGGACCTCAAAAAGTCTTTACCGCGCATTCCCATTGTTGATAATGTGCAGGACTTTATGGATTTCTACAAAGCGGGTAAAGCTCTTGCCGAACTTCACTTGAACTACGAACAAGTGCCACCTTCTCCCGATGTCAAGGTCATAGAGGCTATGGTAGATCCGGCGCCCGGCTTCACCGAATATGATAGATACTCGGTAAAAAAGATGATGTTCCCGAAAGTCCGTAATGAAGCCGGTAAACTCGTTCCCGACAAATCGCGCATCATATACAATAGCCTTATCACCATCGAGAATATTCCGGCTAAAGCCTTTGAATATATCGTCAATGGCAAATCCGCTATTGAGTGGATTATGGAACGCTATGCCATAACCCAAGACTCCAAATCGCTAATCATCAACAACCCCAACGACTGGAGTAAAGAACACCATAATCCCACATACATCTTCGACCTGCTGCTCTCCGTCATCAATCTCTCTGTGCAGACCGTCGATATTGTCAACTCACTTCCTAAACTCAACCTCTAATGCAAAAAGACTATTTCATCCTCGACATAAAAGGTGGAGAACATAATCTCCACGGTGAGATTGCTTTCATTAAGGCAAATCCAGTAATGGAAACCAAAATCGGCGACCGTGTTCTCTCGCGTTCCGCTATCGACCATTACTGTAATGAAACCGAAACGTTCATTATTCCGGCAGACCCGATTTTGCTAAACCCCATTATCTTTGAGGCTCAAAGCAATAATGGTGTATGGACTGCTGAAATGTCTGACTTCCGTGATGAAACAACGTTTGACGAAACTAACGGCAAACGTATCAAAGTACACATGTTCAAAGGCTTCTGATTATGGATTTGAAAGACTACGTTAAAGAGGTAATCTCCCAAATATCCGAAGCGGTAACTGAAATCAATGGTAATGTTAGTGATAATTATGTCACAGTACAAAGAGCGATTGTAAACCCTTCTTTTGGTGAAATTCAAGATTTTAAGGGGCACCTACTATGTATTCTTTCCAAAACCGAATACAGTTCAGGGAACTCTAAAATAACCTCTATGTGCAAAATTACCGAAGTTGATTTTGATGTGACACTCTCCGCCTCCTCGAAGTCCGATAAAGGCGGAAAGATTGACCTTAAAGTTTTAGGAGGAGGTATTACTAATGGCGACGAATCTTCAACAACCAACCGTGTTAAATTCACACTTCCTGTTCTTTTCCCTTCAGTATTAAAAGAAGTAAGTAAATACCAATGAAAAAATTAATTTACGCAATTCCTCTATTATTTGCCGTTATCTGCTTTTCATGTAAGGATAATAGCCCAATTCAAAAAGCAGTTGATGATTACCGCACTGGTGATATTTCAGAAGACAGTCTCATGGCTTATGTCTCTGACAGTATTAGAGTAAAGGAAACTTTCGATTGGGCGACTCGCCACCAATCAAAAGATGATATAGCAGACTGGTTACTTGGTCGAGCATACAAATTTGGTCTCGGAGTAGACCGTGATCCTATTAAATCCAAAGCATATTATCTTTCCGCTTGTAAAGCCGGAAATGGTAATGCTATGAGTGGTCTTGCCCACATCTATATGTCATATCCTGGTCATGAAGATCTTGATTCTGCTTTTTATTGGTATAATGAAGCGACAAAACATGGTCAACCTGATGCGTATTATCATCTAAGCCAAGTTGAAATCCAACGTTACACTCAAAATGAACTTCCTATTGATACGGCTAAGGTTATTGATTATTGGCAAAAAGGGGTCAAACTTAACAGTCCTGTTTGTATTGCATCTTTGGCTGCTATTTATTATTATGGAGATACTTCCTTAAAACCAAATAGATCTAAAGCATACTCAATGTTAAACCTTGTGCCAAAAGATAAACTGAATGCTGTGAGCAATTATCTTTTGGGCGAGATGTATGAATTGGGCGAAGTTGCCAATCAAAGTTTTAACACCGCTATTGGATATTATAAGCAATCTGCAAAACAAGGGAATACAAATGCGATGTGTAAACTCGGTAATTTCTACGAATGGGGTCAAGGTGTAGAAAAAAATGATTCGCTCGCTTTCATCCAATATAGCAAGGCTGCAAATGCTGGTAATCCATGGGGGCAACGCTGTGTGGCTAATTGTTACTATTCCGGCACAGGTACTGAAAGGAATGTTGGCACCGCCGAACAATGGATTAAAACGGCTGCTAAAGGTGGAGATGTGGAAGCAATTAAATATTGCGATAGGAATAAATTAGAATATAAATAATTCTTCAATGGGCTTCCTTGACAAGATACTAAACCGACCCTCAAAAGAAGATGTACTACGCTTCAATTTCTTCTTATCCTTTGACTTTCTGCCAAATATAATTGAAGACCATAACTTTCGACGCACTCCGTTTAATGCAGCACTTAAATTCGATACACTCCGGAAGGAACATCCTGAATTTGATAAGTTGCTCAAAAAAGTTAATATTATTGATAGTGGAGTCAAGAACTGGCCCAATGTGAAATTGTACCTTATCAATCTGCCTACAAACGAAACTATGCCCGAAGTTGCCTGTGCAATCATCGGACACGAATCGACACTTAACATTGTGCGACTTTACACAATGGAATACTCCATTGGAGGGTTTGCTGTCTGCTCTCCGACTGTTAATTCTCATAATAACCTCGGAGTATTCGTTAAGGACGGAACGCAATTTGGAGCGTTCTGCTTTAAAAATTTTCTTGACTACATTCACTCTAAAATTGAGGAGGAATACTAATGAAGCAATTTCTACCAATTATATTTTCTGTTGTCGCTCTTTCTGCATTGGCTCAACACACGCCGACGACATACGAGGCACCCCCTCGTATGAATATCTCTCAAATCGACAACCGAGAATTTAGCACTCTCATATTCCTTAATTACACAGTTCCTGAAGACTCCACTTGGAATCAAAGCCACCAATGGATGAACTTCGGAGATAAAACTTATATCTCCGTTCCCGGCTCAAATAAGAAGTATAAAATGCTCTCTACTGTTAATATGCCTATTGATAGCGAAGCCGAGCATAAGATGATGCTATTTGACCGACCGGGACAACGCCATCAGTTCGTTCTCGAATTTGAAAAATTGCCTGAAGATTGCTCAAACTTCGATATAATAGAAGATTTGAACAATCCCCAGGCTTTCAATATCCGTAATGTGTCGTTCAATCAGACCGACTCCGTTCCCTTTGTGAACGTCGATGATTTTATTTCCGACTATCCATTAAAGGAGTACGGTCAGTATTACGTCAATGGCACTGTAGTTTCATACGTCAAGTTTAACGGTATCATCGTAAACTCTGTTGCCAACTTTCTCGACCAATACGGCAAATATGTCTGTATCAATATAAGCGTTCAGAATTTCCGCGACCGCTCAATTCTCTTTAATCCGGCGAACCTCTCTGCAATAGGGTATCGTCACCCAAAAAAGAAAAAAGAGAGAGGAAAAGTCAATCTCGCTAAGGGTGACATTGACGACCCAATTTATGCAGAACGTTCCGTGCGTCGAAATAAAAAAGATGATCCATCCGAATATGACGAAACTATAACCATTCCTTTCGATGTGGAATTACTTTCTTACGAAGAATACGACCGCATCGTTCGCAAGAAACAGCAATGGCAATCTTTTTGGGCTGCATTAGGCGAAGGGCTCGCCGCCGCTGGTGCCGGATATTCATCATCTACAACCAACTATTCAGGCAGTTCCTATACCACCGCAAGTGCTCGTGCATACGGTAATGTCGGAGGTCTTTATGGATATGCAAATGCCTACGGCTCATCATATACCACTGCCTACGGTCAATCGCATACGACAAGTTATAATGGCCTTGCTCAATATGCTGCAAGCCAACAAGCAAGGGCAAATATTGAAAACCTCCAATACTCGCAAAGTCAGATACGCCAACAAATCGGCGACGGATATGTAAAGATGCACACAATTCCTGCCGAGACCGAATATTCAGGCTTCTTCAATGTAAAGTACAATAAGAAGATGCAGGGCTTAACCTATACAATCGTAATTGACGGAGACCCTTATACATTCTATTTCTGATATGAATTTCTCAATGCCAACATCAACATGGATATGGCTCGCTATAATACTCGCAGCCTTCCTGATCTGCTTAATCCTCGTTAACAAATTCAAAAAGTCCGACAAACTTCTTGCTCATCGTCGTATCATAGAATACTTCCCGACTTTCGTTTCTACACTCGGTGTACTCGGTACGTTCTATGGAATCACTGTTGGACTGCTTGCCTTTGATACTGGCGACCTCGATAAATCCATTCCCGGACTTCTTGACGGACTAAAGACCGCATTCTTTACGTCTCTCGCCGGTATGGTCTTCTCAATGATACTTTCCGGCATAATAGGTCATAAGCAAGATAAGAAAGACGGTGGTATTTCAGACATCAATCAAGCCGCAGGTACTATCTGCCAAGCCGTGCAACAAATGAGTGAACTTAACAAGTCCACAATTCAGCAACTTGCACAGCAAATGGCAGAGCAGGAAAAAGACCGTAAGGCTTTTTACCGCACAATGGGTGATATTATGGATAACGTCAAGGCTTCACAAGCTCTTATCGCGACGACTTTAGGAGGGATAAAGTCAGCTCAAGACGCATCTTCATCAGCTCTTGACTCACTCGTTATTTTACAGCGTAGTCAAGATGGAACCCTTACCAGTATTAAGGAGGCTAACGCTGGAATGTTAGAATCTATCGGCAATCTTGAAGAAGCAACCGCAGCTCAAACCGCAGCCATAGAAGCAGTTCAGAAATCTTCCAACGAGACCGCCGAGTTTACGCATCATGTTCCCGAAATTCTCGATGTTCTTTCGGGCATGAGCGGAACCCAAGACAGTATTAACGACCAAGTCCTTAAACTGAAAGACATACTCGACGCAGAAGTTGATCAGATTGAACGCAGCATGGATAAGACCAATGAACTTCTCGAACGTAAATTTGATGAATTTACTGAATTGCTCAAAAAAAGCAATACCGAGGCATTGGTAGATGTTATGAAGAAAGTTACCGAGGAGTTCCAAAAACAAATGGACGCTCTTATCAGTAAACTAATTCAGGAAAATTTCGATCAACTGAATAAATCAGTTGAACGTCTCAATCAGTGGCAGCAAGAAAATAAGGAAATGATTACATCTCTTACTCGCCAATATAAGGAAATGGCTGATAACTTCGAGAACACCTCAACTTCTCTTGACCGTGTTAAGGATGACACCCAATCCCTCGTTTCCGAGGGAGGTAAACTCCGGCAGATTGTGGACTCTCTTAATGAAGTTATCGTGCAGGACGAGAAATTCATTAAGACCGCCGAACACCTCCAAAAGACTGCTGAATTATCGCAGTCTAATATGGAGGCGTTTGATCAATCCACAAAGTCTCTCAATGAATGGGTACGTAAGCAACGTAACTTCGTTGACGGTGTACAAATGCTCATTGAGAAACTTGAAGAAATTGGTAAAATTAAAGACTATAACGAGCAGTTCTGGGCAGGTACTAAACGCAGCCTCGAAGATGGCGTAGGCGTTCTCAATCGTACAGCTCAAACGCTTCGCACTTCTCTTACCGATATTGACCGTCAGTTCTACAACCGTCTCAATACGACTCTTGCCGAACTTGATACCTGTATTCAGGCAATGATTAAAGGCAGATAACTATGGCAAAACCCAATGTTTGGCTTTCTGTTTCAGACCTTATGACAGGTCTAATGGTTATCTTCCTTTTCGTAGCCATTGCATACATCAGTCGTGTTCAGAAAAATCAATCCGTCCTTACCGACTATGTCGAGACAAAAAACGACATGCACGATAAACTCGTAAAAGAATTTGCCGGAGATACCCTCAAATGGCAAATGGCTATTGGCAAGGATCTCACCATGAAATTCAAAAACCCGACAGTCCTATTCGCCACCGGCTCATATCAACTTACTCCCGGTTTCCAAGAAATTCTCAATGAATTTCTTCCCAGATACTTCAATATTCTTCTCAATGATTCTCTCTCAAAGAAAATCCAGGAGATACGTATTGAAGGACATACCGATGATGTTCCCATTCCCGGATATGATCCAGATCCTTATATCGCCAACGCGATGCTATCTCAGCAGAGAGCATTAAGCGTTATCCGATATATCCGTGAAATGCCGGAGTATAAAAATTATACTCCGGAGCAACAACATCAACTTGAATTTTGGCTTACAGCCAACGGACTTTCATACGGGAAAGCCCTTGACTCAAATGGTGAATACACTCTCAAATCGGGTAACAAGATTGATAAATCGTTATCCCGCCGTGTCGAGTTCCGTATCGTCACCACTGGCGATGAAGTCCTTGAAAACTTCGTTAAACAAAATGAAAGATGAGTTGGTCAGAACTTGATATACCAGACCCTGAAAGAGAAGAATATTATGATGATTGCGCCTCCGGCGCACCCATACATTCCTTCGGTGGTCTAAAATCCCTTCTTTCATCTCTCGGCTATCATATTCAAAAAGCCGAGGGTTACAAAGCCATTGACGTTGCGGACGTCACAATGGAAGAAATTCGTAGCGGTGCAATCGAATTTACAGACGATGGGATTTTTGTTACAACCGATGGTGTCCGCCGAAAGGTTTTCCTTTATAAACGAGACTATCGTCTCAGTCTATATGGAAAGCCACGCGCTCACATTCGTAAATGCTCGGTTATCCAAGCTTTCTCCAATGGTGATTCCGTACCTCTTTATCGCCGTGCCAACACTGATACTGTATGGGTACACGACATGGACGATGCGATGACTGATAAACAGGTCTCGGGACTTAGTATATGCTCCTACTGTATCAAGATGGCTCAGGAAGCATATCCCAAAATGACAGTAGCAGATTTCATTGAACTATTAAAGAACGCAGACGAAGTAGTTCCGGAGTCAGATGTAGAAGTAGATATTTTCGGCTACACCAAAGGTTGGGAAACCATTAGTCGAGCTGTCCGCGAACAACACGATTATACATGTGAAAATTGTGGATTACGCATTACCGACCCATACGACCAACATTATATCCACGTTCATCACAAAAACGGGCGTAAAATTGACAACCGAGAAACCAATCTCCAATGCCTATGCCTACGTTGTCATACTAACGTGGACGATCACCACCGCGAAAGATTACTCGGAACCGGTGCTAAGCGCATAGAATTTGCGGAATTTGAAAAGAAATATCCCCCTCATCAATCCGACTCAGTAGAATATTTTAGAGACCTTGAAGGCGAATGGCTTGCTATGCAAGCAAAGAAGAAAGCAAGCGATGACGATTTACCATTCTAATTGCGGCTCAAAATAATTAATACACCTATTGGGGATAATAGATAAATAGAGGTTATAATGCTTTCTATCTCAATACCATTGACTAAAATCTCAATCTTGCTACAATTCTAGCAAGTTAAGATGGCTAATCCGCTAAAAATCCGTATCTTTGAAGAAAATTTCAAATTCTGCAATGGCAAATATAAAACGAAATAATCTTGGAGCAATCGGAGAGCATCAGGTTCTCTCTCGCTTGCTTCTTCTCGGTTATCTGGCGGCAATTACTAATATGTCGGTTGATAATATATTAATGTAACGGATATAATACGTAGAAACTCTATTGGGCTACTGCGCCTTTAATATGTCACCGTGTTCCGTCATAGAGGAAGATAGTGATTGAGTCAAGGAAAGCTCCGTCCAAATTGTAGAATATCATCAGAAAAAAAGCTGAAGAGTATCTATATTATGGGTATGATGAGCAAGAGTAAATATTTAAGGATTACTCTCCCCAAAATTCCATTAACTTTGCTCCCGTAAGCCTTGGGTTCCACTCTCGTAAAATAAAGAAAGTCGATCCCGATTGCTTTGAGAACAATGAAAATAATGTAAACCGTTCTGTGATTCTAAGTGAATCCCGGCAATCCGGCTTTCCTGCCGCTAAGAGATTTTCTTGGTTGTGAATATGATTGCTCTATCCATGTCTGTCGGATCCGGGATGACGTTGACCTTAGCGCATAGTGGCTGCCACCCCAACATCTCATTAATGTGAAAGGTGTCAGTCGGTGCTCCGGAGTTGGAACAACCCTCCGTCTGAGCTGGTGCGTGCGGTCCGGCAAGTATCCCTCCCTCGTAAAGGAAATAAAAGACACCCCAAAAGGCTGATTCAGTGACATGACCTGTCACAGGAGGGGAAAGGGAGATAAAGGAAATTATACAACGCTATCCGACAGATCATCAGGTAGAGAAGTATCGACAGGTGGGACTATTCGCATACGTGGGGCAGCCCGGCGGGGAACGAGCCATTACTATTCCCTGTGGCCATTCGCGGTAAGTTGAGTTGTGTCGAGTCCTGTAAAGGAAAGAGTCTTTCCAAGTCAAAATGCAGGAAGTGTCGAGCCGGCGTGGCTGCAATAGAGTGTAGCGCATGAGGCGGTCTCTCACTCAAAACTGCTGCGAAGTACTGATATCGAATGCTTTAAATCCCCTGGGCCCGGAAAAGCCACCATTCCTTTGCTTGTCGCTTCGGTCGTAAGATATATGAATGGAAAGTACATCCACCATTTGATTACGTAAGTCAGGAATCTTGTCTGTGCAGGGTCATAAATATCAGGCTCTCCAATACTGAACGGGGCGATTAGTTAGGATTTCAAACCCGGCTGTTTCCGCCTAAAGCTCTGCTTTCAAAAAAATGCAAGTTGAACTCTTGTTGCATTCCTATGCAACTATGCCCAAGGCTGTAATGCCTACAATCGCTATCACTACAGTGGCGAGGCCCTTCCCGGCTCCGCAATAGTAAAAAGGCGCATTCTTTTTCGAATTGAATGCGCCTTTTTTGCATAATATGGCTCAAAGATATATCTTTGTAGCTGAAGAAATAATTTAAGAATCTTAAAATATACCATATATGCGACAGATAGAGAAACTGTTCGATTGGCTGGATAAAGGAACATGCAATTTCTTGGCCGTCGATGTTATAAAGAATGAACTGAAAAATGCCGGTTTTAAAGAACTTAAACAAGCTGATAAATGGGAGATAGAACGGAACGGCAAGTATTTTATGACCAAAAACGATAGCGCAATTTTCGCTTTCGTTGTGGGTAGAGAACCGATTGAGAAAGCTGGCTTCAGGATTATATCCGCTCATAGCGATTCCCCCTGTTTTAAAATTAAACCCAACGCCGAAATATATGGCGATGGAGGAGTGGTGTCGCTGAATGTTGAGAAATATGGCGGAGGGATTCTTTACACCTGGTTCGACCGACCATTGTCGATTTCCGGTCGTGTCCTCATAAAAGGTGAAGATGCCTTGCATCCCGTAACAAAACTTGTTGATTTGCGTAAGCCCGTGGCAACAATTCCCCATCTGGCCATTCATTTCAACAGAGGAGTGAATGAGGGGAATCCTCTCTCTGTCCAGAAAGATATGAAACCAGTGATTGGTTATTTTTCTAAAGAAGATATTATGGCTATCCATCAGCATGGTGGTTTCGTAAGGAAAATGGTTGCTGATGATTTGAACATAAATCCTGAGGAGATTATTGAATACGAACTCTGCCTGTATCCCTTCGAGAAAGCAACTCAGGTGGGAGCTGACAGTGAATATTTTCAGTCCGCCCGCATCGACGACCTCTCAATGGCCTTTGCAGGACTCGAGGCTATGCTATGTGAATGTGACATGCCTTCCGATCCCACCCGTGTTCTTGCAGTGTTCGATAATGAGGAGACCGGGAGCGGCACAAAGCAAGGTGCGGCCTCTCCGGTGCTTCGGGATATCATGGAGCGCCTCATATTGTTGACTTCCGGAGATAAAGAAGGAATTTATAGGGCAATAGCCAACTCTTTTATGATCTCCGCCGATGATGCTCACGCTTGGCATCCGAATTACAATGAGAAATATGATCCGACAAACCATCCCGTAATAGGTGGTGGCCCCGTGGTTAAGATAAATGCCAACTGTAAATATATGACAGATGGCGTAGGTGCCGCCGTTTTCCGTTCCCTCTGTGCGGAAGCCGGTGTAAATTGCCAGTATTTTGTTAACCATTCCGATGTGGCAGGCGGTTCTACCTTAGGAAATATCTCCTCTGCGCAATTTGATATGCCCGGTGTGGATATGGGTAATGCAATCTGGGCAATGCATTCCGCGCGTGAAACAGCCGGTGTCTCCGATCACCTGGATGCTGTGAAGGTATTCTGTAAATTCTTTGAAGGGAAATAAGAGGGTAAAAGAAGCATAAAAAACTTAAAAAAAGCAAATAAATCGCCAGGATTGACGTAAGTTCGGCTATTTTTAGTAAATTTGCAATTTGAATGGGGTGGAAGAGGTCTTCCGCTCCATCAACTTGTGAAATTTAAAATAAAGAATAAGCTCTTCTTTATTAAATTTGTAAATTTTGTTTAAACAACATCAAAAACAAGATATCTAAGCAATGAAAGTAGATTATGCAAAAATCGACGACGTGAACGGTATCGTTACCATCACGCTCGAAGAGAAAGACTACGCAGACAAGGTTAAACAGCAACTTAAGGAGATCGGCAAGAAACACGCTGAACCCGGTTTCCGCGCAGGTCATGTTCCTGCCAGCCTTATCAATAAGAAATATGGCAAGTCGGTGAAATACGACGTGATCAATAAAGAGGTGGGTAATGCCCTTTATGAATATATAAAGAATGAGAAACTTCACGTGCTTGGCAACCCGATTCCTCAGCAAGGCGCTGAGTTTGATATCGATGCCAAAGACTTTGAACTGAAATTCAAGGTTGGTGTAGCTCCCGAAATTGACACTCATGTCAATAAAGACCTCCATGTGCCTTACTATAATATCAAGGTAACTGAGGAGATGATGGATGCTCAGGACAAGCAGTTCCGTCGTCGCTTTGGCAAACAGGAACCCGGTGATACAGTTGATGCTACCGCACTTGTTAAGGGTGTAATCACTGAGCTCAATGAAGATGGTTCTGTAAAAGAGGGGGGCATCGTTGTTGAAAATGGCATAGTAGCTCCCGAATATTTCAAGAACGACGATCAGAAGAAGATTTTCGAAGGCAAGAAAGTTGGCGAGTCATTCACTTTCAATCCCGCCGCTACTTGCGATAGCAATCCCGCTGAGCTCAGCTCTATGCTTAACATAAGCAAGGAGGAGGCTGAGAATCATAAGGGCGATTTCAAATTTGACATCAAGGAGATTATCGTTCTCAAACCGGCTGAAAATGGTGAAGAGTTCTTCAAATCTGTATTCGGTCGTGACGATATCAAGACTGAAGAGGATTATAAGAAAGCTCTCAAGGAACTCATCGCCGCAGCGCTTGCAAACGACTCCAACTATCGTTTCTCTGTAGATGCAAAGAAAGCGATAATGGATGCTGTGGGTGATCTCGTACTTCCCGACGATGTCCTCAAGTCATTCCTTAAAGAGCAGAACGAGGCTCTTAACGATGAGAATATAGAGGAGGAATACGTGCGTGTTCGTCCTGAACTTATCTGGGAGCTTGTTAAGGAAGCCATCGCGGCTCAGCTCGATGTTAAGGTGACTGAGGAGGATGCATTGAACACTGCACGCATGATTGCTCGTCAGCAGCTTGCTCAGTATGGAATGATGAATGTTCCTGCTGAATCACTCGACCGTTACGCACATGACATCCTCAAAGACCAGAAGGCCGCTCAGCAGATCTATAATCAGACCGGCGACCTCAAGCTCTTTGATGCTATACGCGACAACGTTACAACTGATGACAAGGAGGTTACTGTTGAAGAATTCAACGATCTTTTCCGCAACGAAGGAGCTGCCGAATAATTGTTAACAAAATGTAAGACTCCATGCCTCGATAGTTTTGGCATGGTAATTGTTATAAGTAAGTGGGCCGGTCGTCCGAAAGGAAGGTAGGCTCACTTACATATATAAATATCAAAGCAAAAATGCAGAAAGACGATTTTAGAAATTATGCGGTGAATCATCTTGGCATGAGTTCAAACACCCTCGACTCATACGCCAGATATATCGATAAGAAAGCCGGCGGTATGGTCACAGCCCCCACTGCCGATTATATGAACCCCTATATCCTTGAAGAGCGTCAGCTCAATGTGACCCAGATGGATGTCTTTTCACGTCTGATGATGGATCGCATCATTTTCCTCGGAACTCAGGTAACCGATCAGAGCTCCAATATTATCGAGGCGCAGATGCTCTATCTTGATTCAGTTGACCCTGAGAAGGATATTTCGCTTTACATCAACTCTCCCGGCGGATCAGTATATGCCGGATTGGGAATCTACGATACGATGCAATATATCAGCAGCGATGTTTCCACCATTTGTACAGGCATGGCCGCATCCATGGCCGCTGTGCTCCTTGTGGCCGGAGAAAAAGGGAAGCGTTTCGCTTTGCCCCACTCGCGTGTGATGATTCATCAGCCGATGGGTGGAATACAGGGTCAGGCATCCGATATTGAGATCACTGCCCGTGAGATTCTTCGATTGAAGGAGGAACTTTATAAGATTATCTCCTCTCATTCCGGCCAGCCCTTCGAGAAGGTTGAAGCGGATTCCGACCGTGACTACTGGATGATTGCCGCTCAAGCCAAAGAATATGGAATGATCGATAACATTTTGGAGAACAGAAATAAGAAATAATGGCACCTACTAAGCAGACTTTGGTATGCTCGATGTGCGGAAATGTGGATTGTGCTTCTACTCCCGTAGTGAAAGTGTTCGACGGGCTGAATCTTTGCACAGACTGCATCGGTTTCATTGATGAGGCTCGCGACACTCAGTTGAAAATGAGAAAATCAACTAAGAAGTCGCCCTCTTCTAAAGCGGGTAAAAAAATCCCCAAACCGAAAGAGATCCATGAGTTCCTTAATCAGTATATCATAGGCCAGGAAGAAGCCAAGAAATATCTTTCTGTCGCCGTTTATAATCATTACAAGCGTATTAATGAAGAGAAAGGGGAGGATGATGTTGATATTGAGAAATCCAATATCATCCTCGTGGGGCCAACTGGCACCGGGAAAACTCTTCTTGCTAAGACCATTGCTCGTCTGTTGGATGTGCCGTTCACCATTGTCGATGCCACTGTGCTCACAGAGGCCGGATATGTGGGCGAGGATATAGAGTCACTTCTTACACGTTTGCTTCAGGCTTGCGATTATGATGTGGAGCGCGCTCAGAAAGGGATTGTATTCATTGACGAGATCGATAAGATTGCCCGAAAGAGCGATAACCCGTCGATCACACGTGATGTAAGTGGTGAAGGTGTGCAGCAAGGTTTATTGAAGCTCCTTGAAGGAAGCACTGTCCTCGTTCCGCCTAATGGCGGACGCAAGCACCCGGAGCAAAAGCTTATCCCGGTTGATACGAAGGATATATTGTTTATCTGCGGCGGCGCTTTCGATGGCATTGAGAGGAAGATTGCGTCTCGACTCAACACTCATGTCGTCGGGTTTGGCCATGACGGCAAGGAGATGAAGAAACAGCGGGAGAACCTCATGAAATATGTTATGCCTCAGGATTTGAAAAGCTTTGGGCTTATACCTGAGATTATCGGTCGCCTTCCGGTGCTAACAAGCCTTGAACCTCTTGATAAGGAAGCTTTGCTTAGGATTCTCACTGAGCCTAAGAATGCAATCACTCGCCAATATAAGAAGCTGTTTGCACTCGACGGCGTGAAGCTGGAATTTGATGACTCTGCCCTTAATCTTATTGCCGACAAGGCTATTGAATATAAGCTCGGTGCTCGTGGACTTCGCTCCATTGTGGAAACTATCATGGTTGATGCCATGTATGAAATGCCCTCAAATCCCGAGAAAAAATTCGTGGTCGATGCTGAGTATGTAAGCAAGCAGCTTGAAAAGGCTCATTTTGAGAAAACAAAAATTGAGGAATAAACTTTTTTATCCTTTTTGCTAAAAAATTGGATATTTTACTATAAAAACAGAGCCGTGCCCCCCACGGCTCTGTTTTTTTGCCAAAAAATAGTTAAATTTTTTTATATTGCCTGTTGATAATTTGAAATAAATGATTTAACTTTGTATAACTCTCCTCCGAGGATTGCGTGATAAGATGCCATCCGATAGCGGCGGAACAGAAATTTAGTTAACCTAAACCATTATGAACACCGCAACAGACATCCATGAAGCACTGAAAGAATATTTTGGCTTTGACAAATTCAAAGGTCAGCAGGAAGAAATTATCCAGACGCTTATGCGTGGAAACGACGTTTTCGTTCTCATGCCAACCGGAGGCGGCAAATCATTATGCTACCAATTGCCTGCCTTAATGTCTAAGGGAACTGCCATTGTAATATCTCCTTTGATTGCCCTGATGAAAAATCAGGTGGATGCTTTGCGTCATTATGGTGAAAATGATGGAATCGCACACTTCCTTAACTCCTCTTTGACTCGCAAGGAGGCTGAAGCTGTGAAAAAAGATGTTCGGGAAGGAACTACAAAACTATTATATGTCGCCCCTGAGTCGCTTTCAAAAGATGAGAATGTGAATTTTCTCAAATCTATCGACATCTCATTTTTTGCAATAGATGAAGCCCATTGCATTTCTGAATGGGGACATGATTTCAGACCTGAATACAGGCGGATTCGTCCTATGATTGCTGAAATAGGGGAGTATCCTGTGATTGCGCTTACTGCTACTGCTACACCTAAAGTGCAACACGATATTCAGAAAAACCTCGGCATCCTTGGTGCCAAAGTATTCAAATCGAGCTTCAATCGTCCCAACCTTTATTATGAGGTGCGTCCGAAAACTAAAGAGGTGGATCGCGATATAATAAGATATATCAAGAGCAATCCGGGACAGTCCGGCATCATTTATTGCCTTAGCCGGAAAAAGGTTGAGGAACTGGCCGAGACCTTGAAAATAAATGGAATCTCATGCTTGCCTTATCATGCAGGTATGGATGCTTCAACCCGCTCCGAGAACCAGGATGCTTTTTTGCATGAGGAGGTTGATATTATTGTTGCCACGATTGCTTTTGGAATGGGGATTGACAAGCCTGACGTCAGGTTTGTGATTCATTATGATATTCCTAAAAGCCTGGAGGGTTATTATCAGGAAACGGGCCGCGCAGGCCGCGATGGTTCGGGTGGGAGATGCATAACATTCTATTCCTCAAAAGATCTTCAGAAGCTTGATAAGCTTATGCAAAGCAAATCCAGCAACGAGCAGGAGATCGGCAGGCAGCTCCTTTTGGAAACTGCAAGTTATGCCGAGTCGTCCGTGTGCCGCCGGCGAATATTGCTCCATTATTTCGGTGAGGAGTATAATGAAGATAACTGTGGCTGTTGCGATAACTGCATGCATCCTAAAAAGCAGATTGAAGCTGGCGAAGAGTTGGCGCTTGCCCTCGAACTTATCCTTACTTCCGGAGAGAAATATAAACAGGAATACCTCGCTTTCCTCCTGATTGGCCGAAAGACAGATGAAGTTAGGACTAACACTGATGAGAGCCTGGAGCTTTTCGGAGCATTGAGACATTATGAGGAGAAGCTCTGCCTTGCTTTATTGCGGCAGGCCGTGATTGCCGGATACCTTGAACGTGATCTTGAAAATTATGGCACCCTGAAGGTCACTGAAGCCGGAAAGGAATTTATAGAGAATCCTGTCTCATTCAAGATTGTCGAAGACCGGGATTATTCGGAATATGATTCCGAGTCACAAGTGCGTGGTGGCGCATCTTGTGTTGCCGACCCTGAGTTATATGCAATTCTGAAAGATTTGCGCAAGCAGAGAGCCCGTAAACTGAATCTCCCTCCCTACGTGATTTTCCAGGATCCCTCTCTTGAAGCCATGGCCACCTCTTATCCTGTTACTGAGGAGGAGTTGCTTTCTATCCCCGGTGTCGGTGCCGGAAAGGCTAAAAGATATGGCAAGGAGTTTATCGAAGTTATAAAACGGCATGTGGAGGAGAATGATATCATTCGTCCCGAAGATATAAGGGTGAGGGCTGTCCCCAAGAAGAACAATTTGAAGGTGGCGATTATTCAGGCTATCGACCGCAAGATTGATCTTGAAGAAATTGCCGAGGTGAAGGGACTTGAGTTCCCTGAGCTTATCGACGAACTTGAATCGATTGTGGAGTCAGGAACCAAGATCGACATCAATTATTTTATTGATGAAGTCATGGACGAAGATCTTGTGGAAGATATTATAGATTTTTTCAGGACTCAGGAGGAGGATGACATAGAGGAAGCTTTCCAAGAACTGGGAGAGGATGCGGATGAAGATAAGATCAGACTTGTCAGAGTCAAGTTCCTTTCGGAAATGGGTAACTAAAATAAAAACGTCGGGATTCCTATGAAATCGCAATTTTCACGGATTCCCGACGTTTATATAATTAGTGAAATAAAAACGTTCAAAACGAACATATAAAAATATGAAGACAAAGATGCTTGTCGGTTTGGGTATATCGGCATTTGCCCTTGCCCTTGCCGCTAAAGAAGCCGTGGTGATGACGGTGAATGGTGTTGATGTTCCAAAATCTGAGTTTGAATATCTTTACCATAAGAATAGCCAGCAGCAGATGACCCCGCAGCCTATTGAGGACTATGTGGAACTTTTCAAACTCTATAAGCTCAAGGTTGCTGATGCGCGTGCAGAGGGTCTCGACACTCTCGAATCATTTCGCAAGGAGATGGAACAATATCGCCATGACCTTGCCGCTCCATATCTGGCCGACTCAACATATTTATATAAACTCCTTGATGAAAGTCATCGCAGGGCACAGGAGGAGGTTGAGGCGCGTCATATAATGCTTTTCAAGACTCGGGATGCCGCTCAGAATGCAATTTTACGTAGCCGTGCCGACAGCCTTAAGGCTGTGTTGAATAATGGCGGGAACTTCGAGCAGCTTGCAGCCCAGTATTCAGGAGATCGCGGCAGCAACACAAAAGGCGGCTTGATGGGATATATCACCGCCCTGCAATATCCTTACGCCTTTGAGACCGCCGCATACTCTCTCTCAGACGGAGAAATTTCCGATGTAGTTGAATCTCCGGTGGGCTACCATATCCTTAAAGGCGGCAAACGTCGTCCGGCAAGCGGAGAAGTTCTTGCTTCCCATATTCTTATTATGACTCAGGGAAGTGTTGACAAAGAGCCGAGTGCAAAACATCTGATCGACAGTATTTATAATGTGGTGAAGGCAGATCCTTCTCAATTTGCAGATATCGCACGCCGATATTCAGATGATAAGGGTTCTGGCCGTGAGGGCGGGAAGCTTCCTTGGTTTGGACGCGGCAGAATGGTTGCAGAATTTGACTCTGTGGCTTTTGCTATCCCAGATGGTTCAATCAGCGAACCTTTCAAGACCCAGTTCGGTTATCACATAATTTATCGTCACGACCATAAAGGGGCTCCTTCTGTACAAGACCTTAAGCCTCGGTTCCTGTCCATAATCGGTTCAGGTCAGGATCCTCGTGCCAAGATGATCCGCGATAATCAGACTCGTACCCTTGAAAAGAAATATAAGGGTGCCCTAAACTCTAAGGCGGTTGGTGGCCTCAAGGCTGATGTGGCTAAGAATGGACTTGACTCTCTTTTCTACAGCAGATGGAAAAATGATTCACGCGAGATGGCCATCATTGGTAAGAAAAGTTATCCCATATCCGCTTTCATCTCATATCTCGGCAACCGCCAGAATCCGGATGCAGAAATGGCAAGTGAGATGCTTGATGATATGATCGATTCATACTATAACTCTATTCTTGTAGAGACTGAAGAGGATAACCTTCTGGCTTCTAAACCTGAATATTCCAATCTTTACCGTGAATATGTTGATGGCTCGCTGCTTTATGAAGTGAGCGTTAAGAAAGTATGGGATAAGGCCGCTAAAGATGAAGAAGGATTGCAACGCTATTTCGAGCAGAACAAGGATAAATACCGTTGGTCAGAGCCTCGTGTTAAGGGTTATCTCGTGCAGACCTCTACAGATTCTGTGGCGGAGATTGTAAAGAAACGTGCCGCTGAGATAGGTCGTGACTCATTGGTGAATACCATCCGCAAGGAATTCCCAAGGGAGGTATCGATTATGAAAGTTCTCGAACCGAAAGGTTCAAACGTCATGATTGATAATATCGTGTTCGGTGGTCCTGAAACAAAACCTTCTTCCCCCCGATATACCACTTATTTTATGCTTGACCCTCGTGTAATCACTGCCGCAGAAGAGCTTCAGGATGTGCGTGGTCTCGTCACCAGCGATTATCAGGGCGTGCTTCAGGAGGAATGGGAAAATGAACTCCGTTCAAAATATCCCGTTAAGGTTTATGATAAGGTTTTAAAGAAAGTGAAGCCTCTTGAAAAGAAATAAAATCTTAGAAAAGAAAAAATCTTAGAAAAGAAATAAGGTCTAAGAAGAGAATAAGATCGTTAAAGGGTGTGCTCCGTTGTGGATGCGCACCCTTTTTGAATACTAAAACTTTCATATTGTCGGAAAAATCATTAAATTTGCAGAATATATAGGAATCCGGATGAAGATAATATTGAGGATTATTGTCGCAACATTGGCTGTATGGATTGCAGGTGGCTGTGCCGGCAAACCGTCAGGCTCGGAAACGGAGGGAGATATCCTCGTTTCTGTTGGAGATTCCTCTCTTTTCCTTGCAGATGTGGAGCGTCTTATGCCGGGTGGACTAAGCCCGGAGGATAGCTTGGACATGCTTCATGGCATTATCGACAAATGGATCGAGACAAGAGTTCTCGAGGAGGTAGCCAAGGAGAATGTGATAGATTTGGAGCGTATTGACAGGCTGACTCAGAACTATCGTAACCGGCTTATTGTTGATGAATATCTTCGTCAGATGGGTGAGAATGCTCCTGCAGATGTGAAGCGTTCGGATGTGGAGAATTATTATCGTCAATATGGCGATAGCATGACTCTCGACCAGCCTCTGTTAAAGGGAATCTATCTCCGCACTTCGGAGAGAGACCCTCAATTAGACAATATCAGGAAATGGCTTTCCTCCGGTTCGGAAGAGGAAATCGATGAACTGGAAAAGAGAGGTCTTCGTGAAGCAACGGGATATGAATACTTCACCGACCGTTGGGTAGCGTGGGACGATGTGGCACGGCAGATTCCTGTAAAGGTTGACAATGCTGATATTTTCCTGAAGGAAAACCGTGATTTTGAGATTTCCCATGGGGGGTCGGTTTACATGCTTCATGTATCAGACTATGTTCCCTCCGGAAATGTGATGCCGAAGGAATTTGCGATGGCGCAGATTTCTGAAATCCTTTCCGACCGCAGAAGGGGGGAATACCGGAAAAACCTTAAGCATTCAATCTACCGGAAGGCCATGAAGGAAGGGCTTTTAAAGAAGGGAAGCTACGACCCATTTGCTTCTATATAAGTTATTAAGAAATTGTTAAAATTATCATAAAGTGAATCTTAGAAAAATTTGGATTATCCCTGCCACATTTGCGGCTATATGCATAATGGCGGCTCCTATAAAGAAGAATGTTGTGGATGAGGTGGCCTGGATAGTGGGCGACGAACCGATATTCCGTTCTGAGATAGAGGAACAATACACCCAGATGCGGCAGGAAGGCGTGCCTATTACGGGAGATCCTTATTGTGTGATACCGGAGCAGCTTGCTGTGGAGAAACTATATCTTCATCAAGCTAAGATAGACACCATCCAGGCCGGAGAGGGTCAGGTGCAGAGTGAGGCAGAGGCCAGGATGCAGATGTTTGTTAATAACCTTGGCTCCAGAGAGAAGGTGGAACAATACTTCAACAAGCCTTATAATGCTCTGAAAGAGCAGATGGTGGATATGATTCGCAATCAGTATGTGGTAGGCATGGTTCAGAATCAACTCACGAAAAATGCCAAGGCTACACCTAATGATGTGAGGAAATATTATATGTCGTTGCCTGAGGATTCCATCCCTTATGTTCCCTTGCAAGTGGAAGCGCAGATCATTAAGATCAATCCGGTGATTCCGCAACAGGAGATTGAGGATGTGAAGGCACGTCTGCGCGATTATGCCGACCGTGTCAATAAGGGTGAGGTTCCTTTCTCAACTCTCGCAATCATGTATTCGGAAGATGGATCGGCGATGCAGGGTGGAGAACTCGGTTTTGCCGGGCGTTCCCGTTATGTTCCGGAATTTGCAAACGTAGCATTCAATCTTAATGATCCCAATAAAGTTTCGAGAATTGTGGAGACAGAATATGGGTATCATATAATCCAGCTCATTGAAAAGAGGGGCGACCAGGCTAATTTCCGTCATATTCTGCTGACCCCGAAAGTGAGTGAGAAGGATCTTGAAACTGCCAGAGTGCGTCTTGATTCTCTCAGGAAAGAAATTCTTGCCGACAAATATTCTTTTGAGGATGCAGCCCTTTACGTTTCGCAGGATAAGGATACAAAGAACAATAAAGGAATAATGATGAATCCTCAGACAGGAAGTTCACGGTTTGAGATGTCGCAGCTCCCGCCTGAAGTGGCTCGACGCATAGAGGGAATGGAGCCAGGCGAGCTGTCCGATGCTTTTGTCATGAAAGATGCGTCAAAGAATAAAGATGTGGTCGTTCTTGTCAAGCTAACCTCCCGAATCCCCGGACATAAGGCAACTCTTACCGACGACTTCAATATGGTGAAGCAGATGTATGAGGCT
>CAMWXH010000035.1 GCA_947178165.1 uncultured Porphyromonadaceae bacterium
GTTGTAAATCAAAGAAATAATAATTAACTTTGTCAATAAAATAAAGTTGAGATGTATTGCCAGAGAATAATAGACTCATATTTGAAGGAATGGGCAGAGAGGAAAAGCCATAAGCCACTTCTGCTTAGAGGGGCCAGACAGGTGGGAAAATCAACAGCCATTCGGCATTTAGGAGAATCGTTTGAAAGTTTCGTCGAGGTAAATTTTGAGCGTAATCCTGATTTTAAGGAATTGTTTAAAGGAAATTTGGATGTCCGAAGGATAGTATCCCAGATGGCAGCTCTTTCCGGTCAAAACATTAAGCCCGGACAAACCTTATTGTTCCTTGATGAAATACAGTTTTGTCAGGAAGCGATAATGTCGTTGCGATTTTTTAAAGAAGACCTTCCTGAACTTCATGTCATTGCGGCAGGCTCGCTTTTGGAATTTGCTTTGGCAGAACTACCAACATTTGGAACTGGGCGGATACATTCAATGTTCATGTATCCTATGTCGTTTGATGAATTTCTTAAAGCAAACGGAGAGGATGCCCTTATGAAATTCCGTAATAGCTGCGATTGTGCTAATCCACTTCCGACGCCTCTGCATTCCAAGCTTGTCGGGTGGTTGCGATCCTATATGTTAGTAGGCGGAATGCCGGAAGTAGTGGCTAAATGGGTCGAGACACACGACTATATACAGTGTCAGGAATTGCAGGATGACATTATCTTGGGATATGAAGATGATTTCCCAAAGTACAAAGCACGTGTTAACCCGCAATTGCTGAGAGCAACATTGAGAAGTGCCGCCGTTCAGTGCTCAAAAAAGTTCTCTTATTCGGAGGTGGGAGAGTATCGCACCGAGGAAGTCAAAAGAGCTCTTAATCTCTTGATATTGGCCGGTATTTGTGTACCTGTAACTAAAACCTCTGCTAATGGAATTCCTTTGGGGGCTGAGAGTGTTGGAAGTTTCAGGAAAATCCTGTTGCTAGATTGTGGCTTGATGATGAGGCTCCTGAATATGTCGGGTGGTAATGTGGTTGAACTGACAAACCTGATTTTGACGGGGGATGAGATTGATCTTGTAAATAAGGGGCCGATGGGGGAACTCATTGCAGGTCTGGAGATGATAAAGTATGAGACACCTAATCTGCGACATGAGCTCTACTATTGGGCACGCACTGCAAAAAATTCATTGGCCGAGGTTGATTACGTTTCCGAGCATAATATGTACATCCTTCCAATTGAGGTCAAAGCGGGATCCAGAGGGGGAATGAAAAGTTTGTGGATTTTTATGCGTGAAAAGAAACTGTCGTTAGCTTTGCGATGCTCTATGGAAAATTTTGGAAAATTCAGCTATATTGATAGTTTGGATGAGGACTCGGAACGGGAAGTGATTATATGTCCACTCTATGCTTTGTCTCAAATGCACTCGTTATTGGAGGAAAATGCATGTCAAAAAAACTTTTAATCTGTTTATGTACGCTAAGACCTCATTCAATAAAATCTGTTAATGCCAGAGTCGCAGATGTGCCTCGGATATCGCTTTGCAGATTCAGGAGCATAGCGGGCTATGTGACTGAATCAAAAAGTGATAGACGAGGTGCAACTGCGAGAATAAAGTATTATTAATTACCATTAAATTTTAATAAATTTAATAAATTACTCAATTAAATGTTTTAAGTTACCATCCGTCCGGCTCTCTTCGGCTCAAATATCCTTTTTCCTCAGTCGCAACTCAAAGGTTGCTCCTTCTGCAAAAGAATATTTTAGCTCGAAGATAGCCGCTCTGGCATTTTAACATCTTTTATTGTATGAGGTCTAAAAGTATGGTTTGTAAAATCTTTACGAATGTATTATCTTTGCTGAAAAGAAAGGATTATGAGTGCCATACCGGAAAAAATGAGTGGATATGCCATCGGGCAACAGGATTTCAGCGTGCTACGCACGGATGGAGCGATTTATGTTGACAAGACTGAGTATATATATAAAGTTGTAAATTCAAACAGTAAATATTTCTTTCTTGCTCGACCGCGCCGGTTTGGGAAATCCCTTTTCCTCTCTACTCTCCGCTATTTCTTTGAGGGGAGAAGAGAGCTTTTCAAGGGATTATATATTGACTCCACCGACTGGGATTGGGAGCCTTACCCTGTATTGCGTCTTGACCTGAATACCGACCGGTATGCGGAGAAGGGGAAATTAGGAGGCGTATTGGATAATCTGTTTAGAAGATGGGAAAGAGAATATGGAGTAGAAATGATTGCCGATTCCCATTCACAACGATTCCAAAACATAATAGAGGCTGCCCATGAAAAGACAGGCCGTAAAGTTGTGATTCTTGTTGATGAGTATGACAAGCCCCTTGTAGGAAACCTTAATAAGAAAGATAATTTCGAGCATTATCGCTCGGCTTTGGCCTCGCTCTATTCCAATTTCAAGAGCTCAGCAGAACATATCCGGCTTGTATTCCTCACAGGGGTGAGCCGATTCAGCAAACTGAGCGTATTCTCCGACCTCAATAATATCAACGATATCACTTTTGATAACGCATACGCTAATATATGCGGAATCACAGAGGAGGAACTTCTGAAATATTTTCAGGAAGGCGTTACCAAGCTGTCACAACAGTTAGGTCTAAATTATGAAAAGGGGGTTAAGGAATTGAAAAGGAATTATGACGGCTACAGATTCGCTTCCGAAGGAAGTGATATTTATAATCCATGGTCTTTGCTCAATGCCCTCAGTAAATCGCATATCGGGAACTACTGGAATGAGACCGGTATGCCTACGCTTTTGGCAGAGTCCCTGAAAAAGGTCAATGCTGACTTGGAATCAATGTTCAATCGAAATGTCAGGGAAGATGACCTCAAGGGCCTTGACCTTCTCAATCCCGACCCTGTCGCGCTCCTTTATCAGACGGGATATCTTACCATAAAGAAATATAAGCCAAGACTCAGGAAATATGAACTTGGGATACCGAACAACGAAGTTAAGGAGGGATTTTATCGTGTGCTTCTCCCATATTATGTTAAGACACGCACAGAAACGTCTAATATGGCTGTCGATGGCATTATAGATGGCTTTATAGAGGGAGAGCCGGAGAAGGCCATGCGTTATATGCAGTCTTTCTTTGCCGGAGTCGATTATATGATGAAGATGGAGAATGAGAACAATTTCCACAATGCTTTCTTCTTGCTGACACATATCATCGGCCTCGACACCAAGACCGAGGTTCACACTTCGGACGGAAGCATCGACATCACTATCGATACTGACGAATATCTTTATATAATCGAATTGAAATATGACCACTCAGCCGAGGAGGCGTTGCGTCAGATAGAGGAGAAGCAGTATGCTCGGCCCTGGCAGACAGAAGAACGGGAAATAATCCTTATCGGAGCTGCTTTCTCTTCCGCAACCCGATGCATCGAGGAGTGGAAGATAAAGAGAGAAAAATAGTAGAAGAAGACTTTCAAATCATAATATGAAAATAGCCATCGGAATGCGTAAGATCCGATGGCTATTCTGTTGTTTGATTTTATATCGGGGATTCCGGTTCTGTTTAGAACGGGAAGTTCATACCGAAGTTAAAGCTGGCATTTGAGCTCAAGGGGATGCCCTGTTTTGCAAGCCTTCCTACTGTGTGGTCCATACCAAGGAAGAGGTTGAAGCCCTTATTGGTGTTAAGGTTGAGCAACCATCCGAAATCGGCACCGAAGGTTCCAACGCCAACGTTGACATCAGCAGAGAATACCTTTACAGGAGCCACGTTTGCCGAGAAGCGGAAATGTGTGCTGGTGAAAGGACCGTAAATGCGAGTGGAGTTGACAAGACCGAAATGAAGTTTGCGGTAATAGGGGAAGGTGTAATCAACCGCAAAATTCAATGTAGTGGCCAATCCGCGTGTATAGGAACTCTTGGGAGCATTCACCGACAGCTGATACAGCTTGGAAAGGTCGTCCTTCATATTCTTGAACTCATTCTTGAATGAATTGTCGGCATCGCCATCAACGCTGAAGGTGTATGCATCAGTCTGAATTGTCTGAGTGCCGTTGGTCGAGGCCCACTGAGTCTCTCCCCAGCTGATGAAACCGAGGTCGAGGACGGCAGCCGAGAATTTCCAGTCGTTCAATTTATATTCGGCACCTAAATCGAACGCCAGACCGAAACCATTGATTCCGAAATTCTCCACTTTCGCACCGCTAACATAATCGTAAGGCTGCATGCCGCTTGTTCCTTCCGGCACATATCTTTTCTGTTCAAACTGGAAGCCACCTACAGAAGCGTAGATATCCGCATTTGTGCGTGCAATCCAGTTGTCAGTTCCCAGAGTGAGGTCAGCCTCCTTGAATTTTGCCTGGAGCGCACCTGCACCGATAAGGAATTTCACGGCGGCACCTGCACGAAGTCCGGGCACCTGCTTAATGTCGCGAGAGTGGTTGAATGCAATCTGTGCATAGGCATTCGCATCAGCCGCAAGATTATTTATCTCGTAGGTCTTGTTTGTCACACCCTCTTTTGCCAACTGGAAGAATGATTTCGGCAGGCTCACGCCGGCATTGGCAACAGCAGATATTGAAATAGTGTTGTAACCGCCCCACGCTTTGAAACCTCCGGAGAGGATGTCAATCTTTTCGTTGGTCATGACTTTCTCACGGTTGCCGAAATTCTTGAGCGCGATATTGGCGTTAATTCCGGGATTGGTGAAAAGCACGGTCTTGTTGCCTAAGGGTGAAACCACATCTGTAAGATGCAAGTTACCTGAAAGGCTGACGTTGATGTTGCCAAGACCAGGCATGGAAACGAAATTCTGATCGTTGCCAAAAGCCGGGTTCATCTGGAAACGATACATATAATTATCGAGGAAATAACCGGAATAGGTTGATTTCTGAGCGTATATGGGGAGTGCGGCTGCGGCCATGGCGGCGCAGAACGCTAATTTTTTAATTTTATTCATGACGATTATTCGAAGTCGGTGAGATAATAACCTGAAACTTTAGCTTTGATGTTGGAGAGACGGATTGTCTGCTGAGGAGAAAGGGCCTCTTCTGAACCGGGTTTAACCACCGCTTCATAAGTCACGCCATCGAGGTCGCGAATCACTCCTGTAACAGTCATGGATAATCTTTCGCCTTTTGCGTTGGCAGAGATAGTGGCAGGAGTGACTGTCACATTAGGTATCTTCTGGCCATCCTTGTTGATTGGATAGACATTCAGTGTTGCGCCTAACGGAAGATCACTATCCACATCGGCTTCAATATTAAGCGTTTTGATTGTAAGCTTATCAAGGTCTTCAGAATACCAGCCATCTTCAGTCTTGCTATACACAATCACAGAACCGTTGGCACCGGTCTTGAGTGCAAGTGGAGCAAAGAACTCCCAGGTTCCATCGATAGGAGGAATAGTGCTGTCAAGCTTGAAGCGATTCACAGTCTGCAAGGGGAGCTGAGGATTCACAAGAGATATCTCGATGCTTTCGGGCAGTCCGCTTCCTGCAAGCACATCAGAAAGAGATGAGAATCCGACATGGCTGAGGTTGGTGGCATAGGAAGTGAGAGGCTTCTGAGGCATGGAGGGTGAAAGCACGAAATTGTACGGGCCATCTACACCGTGGTTAGTGCCAATCCTTACAAGTTCACCCGAATTAAGGCCGAATGAAGTCTTGCCCCCGGCTCTTACTGAAGCGAGCTCGATCCCTGTCTCTGCATTCAGCCCATAGGTTGCCATAGGGTTGTTGAGGCCTAAGTAGATCTGAGGATTCGCCAGACGGAGGTCGGTGTCATCGTTCGAAAGGAAGTCGGGGATATCGCTCAGCGATACGGGATCTATGCTGAGGCCGTCGCCTTCGAGCTTATACTCGATCTTTCCGGAGAAATAGGTCGGCTCAAGTTCCTGCACGGAGGTATTGATATCGAATCTTATCTGGTCGGCAAGAGTTGAAATCTTGTCGGTAGGGATGGTAAGCTTCATCTTGGCATCAGTGATTTCGATATTAGACTTGAATTCGAAAGCACGGTCTTTGAGAGACGCCTCGTCGCCGGCCTGCTCGAAGTTAAGGCCGACAGCAGTTATGCTCACCACGCCCTCCTGGTTGGGACAGTCAAGATTTTCTACAGTAAGAATACCCGTCTCAGGATTATATTTATAATTCTGGGGAAGATCGGGAATGACAAGACCCTTAAGGAATTGGAACGTCAGGTTTGGCAACATTATTGTAGCGCTGTTGTCAAGACCGGCAGTTGTCATGTGCATTGTGATTGTCATCGGCTTGAAGTCAAGCGAAGTGATCTCCTTGATAGATTCATCCACATCGGTGGTGGAGAATTTCACCTCCTGATCGGTAGAGGTTTTGAAATCATAATCAAGTGTCTCTGACTGGGCTCTTGACTGAGTCTGGTGAGGCACGAAGTCGATGTGTGCAGGCTGGATTTCGGGAGAAATTGCAGTGAAGCCCTTGACATCGATTGGATCTGAGTGGATTGTGCCGCTCTCGGTCACGGCATATACCTCTTTGCCGTCAATTTCTACAATCTTGATTTTGCTTCCTTCATCGATCTTGATGATTTCGCTAAGCTCAATAGCATCGATATTCACCGGAACTACAAGGTCATTCACATTGACCTGCGTTGTTTTGTCGATGTCGCTGAGATCGTAGCTGTTATCAATACATCCTGTGAGAAGGAGCATCGGGCTCAGCGACATGCAAGTCTTAAAAAATAGATGTTTCATTAATTAAATATAAAAAGTATTGGATAAAACATTATGAGGCTTAGGATTGCCTTCTTTTAGTTAACAAGAGTTCGGTTTATAAAGTTTTAGAAATTTTAATCTTTTTTAAACCATTATGGTTCCCCGTAGGGATGGATTTTCTATTTGAATAGCGGAGATGGGTAAATGCCCTCTTCGCTGAGCTTGCGGAACATATCCACTGTGGCCTGGCGGTCGGCGGCGTATGTGACGCCAAACCATTTTGAAGGAGTTGGGATAACCTTAAGGTTTATCGTATTATCCTTGATAAGGTTGTTGACCACAGTCGGGATATAGAACTCCGATTTCAGCTCCTTTGAATGAGCATTCAGGAAATCCACGAATGCTTTCTCGGAATAATCGAAGTAGTCGGGAGTGAAGCCCCAAAGGTTCATTGATACGTATGCATCTTCGGGGAAAGCTTCCTCTTTCCCTTCGAGGATATGGACAATCTTTCCATCTTTCCTTTCAATGCCGTGGCATTCGGTGACATCCGTTAGGAAGCCGTCGGCGTTAACTGTACACAGCCCTCGGCTCACTCCTCCATTTTCACTGAGTGTATTGCCGATATTGAAGCCCACCATGCAATATTCGTTGCTTTTCCCTTCCATATCCTTGAGTGCATCGGCAAGGAGCTTGAAGCTCTCCGGCCCGTAATAGTCGTCGGCGTTTATTACAGCGAAGGGTTCTTTTATGGCGTCTTTCCCCATAAGCACGGCCTGCCCGGTTCCCCATGGTTTGGTGCGTTCCGGGTCGGGAGAGAATCCTTCGGGAAGAGCATCGAGGCTCTGGAACACTACTTCTACCGGCACATGTCCTTCATATTTTGAGATAATCTTATCGCGGAATTCCTGTTCAAAATCTTTGCGTATCACAAACACGATTTTCCCGAATCCGGCGCGAAGGGCATCAAAAACGGAATAATCCATGATGGTCTCTCCATTCGGACCGACACCGTCGAGTTGCTTAAGTCCGCCATATCGGCTTCCCATTCCGGCGGCAAGAATGAATAGTGTAGGTTTCATATTTAGTTTTTTTATTAGGCTTTTTTTCTGAGCAAGAATCCGATGATGAGCAGGAAGAGGTCGAACATTACAATCTTGGCGTTGGCGTTGCGTGCAATATCGTTTTCTGCCCGTCCAATCTCGTTCATTATATCTTCCACATTCCCGTGATTAATGAAAGGGGAGAACCGGCGTGAAAATTCCTCTTCAGTTCGTGTCAGGGAGGAGAGCTGAGGCATCTTCATATTGTAGATGAAGTTTTCGCGAGTCATTCGGGCCATGTAATCAAGGAAACGAAGCAGTTTCTCGCGTCCGAAAGCCGCGGTCCTTTCGCTCAGGTTTCGCAGAATGGCAAGCTTCTTGGCATAGGCGTTCCTCATTATGTCGCGAAAAAGCGATTCAAATTCCTCTTTCTCTTCGGAAAATCCGGCTAATTCATCTGCTTTTGAGAGCCTCCCTTCTGCAAGCCTGCTCAGTTCGAACGCTTCATAATCTTTCATGCCGTATCGCTCCATCATGTATCTCCCGATCTCTTCACGGGAAAGGGGAGCCATGTTGAAACGCTGAGTCCGGGAGGAGATTGTGGGCAGCACATTGTTCTCTTCATTGGAGACAAGCAGGAACACAGTGCCGGGAGTTGGCTCCTCGATCACTTTCAGGAGCTTGTTGGCGGCTTCGATGTTCATCTTTTCCGGAAGCCAGATTACGAAGAACTTGTAATTGGATGCATAGTTCGACATAGCCTCTGCGGTGACAATATACTCCGCATCGTTCACATAGATGCGAGGCCTTGAGTTGCCTGCATCCAGAATGTCAAGCCATCGTTCGGGCTGCATTGCAGGATTTTCGGTGAGCATCTGTCGCCATTCCTCAATACGGTCGGTTGATAACAGGACTTTGCTTTTTTCGCTTTTTACAATCGGATAAATGAAATGGGTATCCGGATTGTTGAATGAAGCGTGCTGCAGGCAAGCCTGGCAATGTCCGCAAGGCTCGCCATTGTGCCGGTCGGTGCAATGCACGTAGTTCACGAATGTGCGGGCCAAGAGCATTTTCCCTATGCCTGAAGGGCCGCAAAGCATTATGGCGTGAGGCAGCCGGTCGGAGTCGGCAAGTTCAATCAGAGCGCGTTTTGTAGCGATATGTCCTGGTATTTCGGAAAACTTCACTCTGCAAAGGTATAAAATATTGACGTGACTGCCAATTATCTAATATTTATTTTTTTGCGAGTGACTGAAATTCTTGCTAAATTTGTAGGTATGAAACGACAGCCATCTTCATTAGAGTCAATGCCCGCAACGGGGCCGAAACCATTCCTTGAGTCGGTAGCATGCGCCTATCATTCCAACTTCGATGATATGTCGGAGTTCTGTTTCGTATTTCCAAATAAACGTGCAGGAACTTTTTTTCTCAAGCATCTTCAGGACGCCTCAAAGGAACGCACTATTATGGCTCCGCGCGTCACTTCGATCACAGATTTTGTGGCTGAACTGGCAGATCATGACGTGGCCTCGCGGATCGACTTGCTTTTTCGGCTTTATAACATTTACGTAGGCGGAGTGGGCGAGATGGGCGGAGTAGGCAAGATAGGCGAAGTAGGCGAGGTGGGCGACGTGGGAAGAAAGAGGAAACTATTCAGCGACTTCGATTCATTCCGCAGCTGGGGCGAGACACTGCTTTCAGATTTCAGCGAAGTGGACCAGTATGATGTGGATGCCGACTCGCTCTTCAAGAATGTAAAGGATTATAGGGAGATAGCTTCCTCCTTCCTCACTGAGGAGCAGATCGAAGTTATGGAGCGCTATTTCGGCTATACACCGGGGCTTTGGGAAGTGGAGCGGTTCTGGAGAAATATGGAACCGCCATCCGACATAAAGAATAAGTTCCTTCTCCTCTGGCAGCAGATGGCTCCTCTTTATCATGCGCTTAATGAGTCGCTTCATTCCGAACGTCTCTGCACTTCGGGAGGTGCCTACAGGCTTGCCTTGCGGCGGTTAAAGAGGGAGGGGAAAAAGATTTTGCCTTGGAAGAAGGTGGTGCTTGTTGGATTTAATGCTCTCTCCACCACCGAAGCTCTTATTTTTGAGGAGTTGAAAGGGCTTCTGGCCGAGGATGGGGTGATGGGAGAATATGCTGAGTTTTTCTGGGACGGCACAGGCCCCGTATTGTCGGATGCCCTGAATGATGCCGCTTCCTTCCTGAAGTATAACCGAAAAAATTTCCCCTCCCCCTTATGGGCTGATTCATGGATGAAAGAGAGCAACACGGAAAGCATGCCCTCTATCCTTACCGCCATAGGGGCTCCCTCTAATGCGGCCCAAGGGAAGGTGGCCGGCTCAAAGGTAGGAGAATTAATAGCGGAAGAGGGTGTGGATGAGATTAAGGGCGCGAAAGTTGCCGTGGTATTGCCCGATGAAAATATGCTCATGCCATTCCTCTACGCACTGCCCGAAGGCCTCGAAGCGGTTAACCTGACTATGGGTTATTCGTTGAGGATGACATCCGTCATGTCGTTCATATACCATCTGCGCCGCGTAAGGGCGACTGAGCGCAAGGCCGGTGATGATATAGCTTTTTATCATGAAGATCTTCGGCTTCTTCTTTCGCATCCTTATGTGCATGCGGTGGCAGGGAGCAAAACGATATCGGAAATAAATGCGTATCTCAATCATCATCACAAGATCACCCTGTCGCTTTCCGAACTGATCCGGTTCAGCCAGTCGTTAGGCGACATTTTACGTATCCTTCCGGAAGATGCACCTGTTTCGGCTATCATATCCTATCTTGAAGATGTGATGGTGATTGTATCGGCCGCGCTCGACTCCGCAAATGCCGGGGTGCTGAAAAGCCGTATCGACCGTTCTCACATCGAAGTGTATCGCGATGCCTTGCGCAGGCTTGATTATGCTTGCTCCGAACATGGGATTGAGATGGGAATGACGGGTGTGTTCACGATGGTGGATAAGCTTCTGGGCGGGGAACAGGTTACGTTTGAGGGAGAGCCTCTTGAAGGGCTCCAGGTGATGGGCCTTCTGGAAACGCGTGCGCTTGATTTTGACCGGCTCATAATCCTTTCGATGAATGATCGGGTGATGCCGCGGAAGTCGTCGGGACGGACGTTCATCCCGGATTCGCTGCGCCATGGCTACGGCCTCCCTTATTCAAACTATCGTGAAGACCTTTTTTCCTATTATTTTTACCGCATGATTTCGCGAGCCCGGGAAGTGACAATGATATATGACGCGCGTTCATCTTCCGGCATGAGGAGCGGAGGCATGTCGCGCTACCTTATGCAATTGCGCTATCTTTATGCTCGAGACCTCCTTAAATTTGAGAATCACAAATTCCTGCTTTCGCCAACTGTATCCGAAACCAAGGATGTAGAAAAAAATGAACTTGTAATGTCGCAGCTGAAGGAATTTACCATCCGGGGTTCACATCGCAATTTCTCTGCCTCTGCACTGCGGAATTACTTTATATGCCCCGTTAAGTTCTATTATGAAAATGTGATGGGTCTGCGCGCCGATAATGAGTCCTCCGAATATATAGATGCGGTAGGACTTGGGAATGTGGTTCACGAGGTGATGTTTCATCTCTATTTCCCTGAGGGGAAGAGAAAGATCTATCTGGAGAAACCTATCCGCATGGAAGCGGAGGATATAAACAGGATGATTGAGGATGAAGCGACCCTTTATAGCCTTGTGACAGAATCAATCAACCGTTTGCATTTCCATCTTGACGAAGAGCATCTCGACACGCCGCTTGAAGGAGCGGCCGCCTTGGTGGGTGATAAGATTGTTTCGCAGATAAAGGATGTGCTGAGCTATGATCTCACGCTTGCGCCGTTTGAATTGGCGGGGGGAGAGATTTCCGGTCTGGTAGAGTGGCCTCTTGATGATGCCGGAAAGAGCGTGAATATGAAATATGCCATTGACCGTCTGGATATCATCACGCTGCCCGATGGCACGAAGTCATATCGGATTGTTGACTATAAGACCGGAAATGCCCACGTCAAGGCACGAAATATTGAAGCGATCTTCAATGGTGATGAGGATGCGAGAAACTTCTTCCAATTGATGCTATATGCCAACCTGATGAATTTCGACCGCGGCACTGATGTGCCCGTGCGGCTTGCCATTTACCAGATTTCAGAGCTTGGGAAAAATGGCGAAACCTTGCCAACTATCGGACGACCGGCTGAGCCGGGCAAAAGAGCCACCTATGATAGACTGACGAGCCACTTGGATCGGAATGAAGAGTTCCTTGAAAAGACAGGTGAGATTCTCGCCGAAATATTTGATCCGGAAGTCCCGTTTGTTGCCGCGGATGATGATGAAAAGTGCAAATATTGCAATCTGGCACATTTATGCGGGAGGAACAGGTGAAAAAGACTCCTGACAGGCTCAATAATTTGGAAGATAAGTAAAAAAGTTGTAATTTTGCAAAGATTTGCGTAATGCGGTTGCAAAGCGCACCGTTTCAGCGAATCCCGGTTGTGAAGACAATTGGAAAAACAGTGTGATGGGAAATTTGTTTGCCCGGAGCATAACTTATTTTGAGTAACACAAACTTTTAGAAAAAATGAAGAAGTATGAATTGACAGCCGAACCCCGTGTGGATTGCGGCAAGAAAGCTACAAAAGCTTTGCGTAAAGAGGGTAAGATTCCCGCAGTTATCAATGGTGGAGCTATCGTTGAGCTCCCTTATTCAGGCACTCTCAAACCGGGTGAGAAGCTCGTTGAGATCGATGCAAAGCGTGGAATCATCACTACCGACATCGCAGTGAAGGGTGAGGATGTTCGTAAGCTTATCTATACCCCCGATATCTTTGAGATCGACCTTACAGTTAACGGAGAGACAAAGAAGGCTGTCATGAAGGAACTTCAGTTCCAGCCTGTGAAGGATACTGTTCTTCACATCGATTTCCAGGAAGTTTATCCCGATAAGCCTATCGTAATGGAGGTTCCTGTTCAGATTGAGGGTCACGCAGAGGGTGTTAAAGCCGGTGGTAAGCTCACTCTTTCAATGCGTAAGCTTAAAGTGAAAGCTCCTTATGCAGAAATTCCCGAGCGTCTCGTTGTTAACGTTGATAATCTTGGTCTTGGCAAGTCAATGGCTGTTGGTGACCTTCACTATGAAGGCCTTGAGCTTATGAACGCCAAGAACGCAGTTGTTTGTGCTGTTCAGCTCACTCGTGCCGCACGTGGTGCCGCTGCCAAGGCTCAGGAATAATTTAATTATTTGTTGTGCATGACCGGCAACCTAATTGCGGTTATGTATGAATGAGAATGTAACGTCGCAAATTGTCGCGACTCGAAAAAATGTAGGGACGCACCTTGGGTGCGTCCTTTATTATTAGAATGTTAGAAAAGATAAAAGCCCTGTTTGGCCTTTCCAGCAAAAAATGCAAAAAAGCCGCAGGCGAAGAGAAAATGAAGAGATTCCTTATAGTGTGTCTGGGGAATATTGGCCCGGAATATGTGGATACCCGACATAATATCGGATTTATGGCCGGTGACGCTATGGCCGCATCAGCAGGCGTGCAGTTCAAATCTTGCCGATATGGCGATATGGCGATAATGAAGGTTAAGAATTGCGAGCTGATGTTGCTAAAACCATCCACCTTTATGAACCTTAGCGGTGTTGCAGTCAGGTTCTGGATGAATAAAGAGAAGTTGCCATTGGAGAATCTGCTTGTGATTGTCGATGACATTGCGCTGCCATTCGGGGCGGTGCGGCTTCGCAAGCAGGGTTCCGATGCCGGTCATAACGGATTGAAAAACATTGCTTCCGAACTCGGCACACAGCAGTATGCGCGTCTCCGGGTTGGCGTTGGCAATGATTTTCCGCGAGGAGGTCAGGTGGATTATGTGCTTGGACGTTTCCCAAAAGAGGAGATGGAGAAGATGCCCGAATTGCTGAAGCACGTTGGCGATTCAGTTAAGGCATATTGCCTTTCTGGCCCCGATTTCGCCATGACACATTATAATAAATGAATTCATGCTTCATCAAGATGCATCATGATTAAGCATGAAAAAACATGATTCAACATGATTCAACATGATTCAACATGATTCAACATGATTCAACATGATGAAACATGATTCAACATGATAAAAAAAGACGCATCATGATAAAAAAGATATGGAGGAAGTAAGAATAGATAAGTGGCTATGGGCCATGCGTGTGTTCAAGACTCGCACCATAGCTACCGATGCCTGCAAGAAAGGGCGAGTGACAATGAACGGGGTAGCTGTCAAGCCGAGCCGGGCGATAAAAGTGGGTGATGTGATTGATGTGAAGAAACCGCCAATCACCTATACCTTCCGGGTGAAACAGTTAACCGGGAACCGTTTGGGAGCCAAGTTGGTTCCTGAATATCTTGAGAATATCACCGCGCCATCGCAATATGAACTCCTTGAGATGACAAGGATTTCCGGGTTTGTTGACCGAAGGAAGGGACTCGGACGTCCCACCAAACGTGAGGGCCGCGAACTCTCCCGCTTCAAGGAGGATAGCTATACAGCCGACGAATTCTTCCTTGATTGGGAGGATGATGAAGAAGATGAGGATTAAGGTTAACATTAACCTTAATCCTCATCTGTTTTAGCTTTACTTAAAACCTGGATTCACTCGTCGGAAGTTCTTACAAGACGGAGCACCTGTTTTCCTTGAGCGTTAAAGAGCACAACTTCATCTTTTGAAATCGGTTTGGCAGTCGAGGCCTCTTCAAGAGCCACCAAAAGAGCGGTCTCATGATTAGGTTCGGGACATGCCATTCGTGTCACGCCGATAGAACTGAATGAGATGGAATTTGCCTCCTCCATATCTATTTCAAGAGAACCGTTATAGAGGTTGCAACCCGTATTGCCGTGAATCTTCCCTTCATCCACGTCAATCACCATCTTCATCTCGGGATCGTTGACAGGTGTATCCTCAATATCCTTGACAAGCCACGTGCCATTAAGGAAGTCGAAATTCTGATGCATCAAGGTCATCACCTCCATGCCCTCGCTGTCATAAAAGTAAAGATAATATTCATTATCAAGAGCCTTCCAGTCGTAGGTTGTAACTCTTGCCAAGGCCTGGTTTATCTCAGTGTCAGTGAGTCCATCCATTCCGCACAACATCATAGTAGATGCCATATCACCGAAAGAGAGGGTCTTGGTTTCAGGATCATACTTGTAAGGGCCGTGAAGATAATTGCAGCCATTATTCCCGTAGGCCATCTTCTCAGCGGGTGAGAAACGAAGGTAAGGGGCTTTCTCGCCGACAGCAGGTTTGCCGTTGACAGTTTCTATTGCCCAGTCACCTTTCACCACGCCTTTCTTTATATCCTCTGCGGTATAGGTCTTCAAATCTTCGGTTGTGGAGATTTGCTCTCGGTCACGTGGAAGCACAGCCTCAGTTTTAGAAGAGGATTTGCTTTCCTTTCCTGTCTTCGGGCCGAAGATGCTCCCTAATGATGAACATCCGGTGGAGAGAAGAAGGAAAGCGGTGGCCATGCTGCCTAATAATATGTTGTTGATTTTCATTTTTCTTTGATAAGATTTAAGTTTTTATTCTTCAGGCTTCAAGGAAAGAGAGTCCGGATATACTGTGTTCCTTTAATCTCCCCAATGGCGACGCAGAGGGTATTTGGTGGGACGCAGGAGAAGCCGGAGGGAGGTGCTGTAGAAGAGGTAGTTCCAGAACCAGTTCATAAGCACGCTCAGCTTGTTTCTCATTCCGAGAATGGAAATAAGGTGGATGAAGAGCCATATCATCCAGGCGAACCATCCTGAGAAAGATAGGCCCGGGAGATCGGCGACAGCTCTGTTCTTCCCTATGGTGGCCATAGACCCTTTATCTTTATACTTGAATTCCGATTTAAATTCACCGGCATTCAGATTCTTTGCTAAGTTTCGTGCCTCCTGAATGGCAGGCTGAGCCATCTGGGGATGTCCATTTGGCGTAGCATCTGTCTGCACCAATGCAATATCGCCAATGGCAAAAACATCTTCGAGCCCTTTGACGCGGTTAAAGCCGTCGGTCACGATTCTATTGCCTCGTCCGATATATTCCGCCGGAATGCCAGGCATAGGCTCACCTTTGACTCCGGCAGTCCATATAAGCGTCTCGTAATACTCCTTATGGCCATCAGCAAAGGTTACATATTTATCTTCGTAGCTCTTCAGGACTGTATTAAGACGGACATTTACCATCAGTTCCTTAAGCTCTTTGAGTGCATTGTTTCTTGACTTCTCGCTCATGGCTCCCAATATTGTAGGAGCTCCTTCAACAAGAGTTATGGTCACGTCGTCGGGTGAAAGCTCGGGATATTCCTTCTTGAGTATATATTTCTTCATTTCGCCGAGGGCGCCGGCAATCTCCACGCCTGAAGGTCCGCCACCCACGACAAGGAAAGAGAGCAACTGCTTGCGACGTTCCGGATCCTTGCACAGGGCTCCACGTTCGAGGCGGTCGAGGATTTCATCGCGTGTATGAGCCGCCTCGGCCACGGTCTTGATGCCGAAAGTCTCCTCCGGAAGATGATCCATGCCGAAATAATTATTGGTGGCTCCGGCTGCGATTACGAGTTTATCGTAGGGGATTGTCTCATAACTTGTAGTGACCTCTTTCTTTTCAAGGTCAATATTTTTCACGTGGCCCATGTGATAAGAGACATCCCTCATCCTTTTAAGCTCCCTGCGGAAAGGGAAGCATATATTGGATTCCACCAGACCCGAGGATGCGATCTGATAGAACAGGGGCGGGAAACAATGGAAATTGTTCCGGTCGATGAGAGCGATCTCATATTTCTTCTTGTCAAGACGTTTGCAAAGATTGATACCGGCAAAGCCCCCGCCGATAACAACTACTTTTTCTCTCTTCTCGTTGTGCATAACTAAGCAAATTTGGATAGGTAATGTCCGCGCAACCTCCGGTCGGGCGGAAAAATTATTAGTTTGACATAATCGTATATAATGAAAAGACCCTTGCGGATTGGGAAAGTTTAAAACTACCCTTTATAAACTAAACACAAGATAGAGTGTAAGGGTTTAGGACGAAGAGGGTAAGTTTATGAATCTAATGCCCGGTTTGAAGCAAAGAATACGCAAAAATTGAGAAAACGTACGGAAAGTGTAAAATAAAAATTGAGAAAACGTACGGAATATGCAAAATAAAAATTGAGAAAACGTACGGATTCCGATAAATAAATTTTGAGAAAATGAAAATACACGTTATATTTGCAATAAAATCAATTAATTATTATGGAAAGAGTGTTTAGACGCAAGATATATGGAGAGATGGTTAAGTGGAAACAAGAAAAAGACGGACGTACTGCCCTGTTGATCAAGGGTGCGCGACGGGTAGGTAAATCCACTATAGCCGAGGAATTTGCAAAAAATGAATATCAGACTTATATAGTTGTGGATTTTGCTGACGCGCCGGCGGCGTTATGGGAGGCCGTGGATAATATCTCTGATCGCGACTATTTCTTTATGCAACTGCAGTTTATTTATGGCGTTCAGCTTCATGAAAGGGAGTCAGTTATTATTTTTGATGAAATTCAAAAATGTCCTGCCGTGCGTCAAGCCATAAAATATCTAGTAAAGGATCATCGGTATGATTATATAGAGACAGGATCTTTAATATCAATTAAGAAGAATACCCAGGGAATTGTTATACCGAGTGAGGAGACCCGGCTCACCATGTATCCGATGGATTATGAGGAGTTTCGTTGGGCATTGGGTGATGAAGTGTCAGTAGATATGTTGCGTCGCTCATTTGAAACCTTACGGCCGGTAGGAGATGAAGTTGCGCGAAAGCTATTAAGGGATTTCAGGTTATATATGCTGGTAGGTGGGATGCCCCAAGCGGTCAATGAATATCTCGATACAAATAACCTTTCATTGGTGGATAAGGTAAAACGAGAGATTATTGATCTTTATCTTGATGATTTCCTTAAAATAGATCCTACCGGTAAGGCCTCTGCACTCTTTAAGGCCATTCCCTCACAGCTGACAAGTAATGCCACACGATATAAAACCCGCGCTGTGCTCGGTCGAACTGAGGAGGAAGATAAGATGGCCCAGTTGCTGAGAGAGATGGAAGAGAGCATGACTGTAAATATCTCTCATCGGGCAAATGATCCTAATGTCGGTTTTGCTCTTCATGCAGATTATGACGAGTATAAAATGTTTGTATGTGATACAGGATTGTTTATTACGTTAGCTTTTGCAGATAAAGAAGTGACTGACAATGTAATTTATCAAAAGTTGTTAAGTGATAAACTTTCAGCAGATTTGGGATACGTATATGAGAATGTTGTGGCCCAGATATTGGTTGCCGGAGCAAATCGTCTCTTCTATTATACATGGCCCACCGAGAATGGGAAACACAATTATGAAATCGATTTCTTGCTTTCTCGGCGAAACAAGGTCTGTCCAATTGAAGTGAAATCGTCGGGCTACAACACCCATGCTTCTTTAGATGCGTTCAGAAAAAAATACTCTTCCCGTATCTATCGAAGTTACCTAATTTATACTAAGGATATCCGCAAGGCGGAGGAGATAATCCTTCTTCCTGTCTATCTTACAATGTTTTTGTAGTCGGTTGCTAATATGGCTTTTTTTGGTCAAGATAGAAAATTTTATCCCTTGTAGCTCTGCGTGAGGGGAATAAATCTCTCAATCATAATCACGCAGAGGCGCAGAGGTTCGCTTCGCTCAGGAGAAGATAAATCTCTAAAGATATTTAAAATTAACCGAAGGCCTCGGAAGAAACTTAATTTTGAATCTCCTAAGACCGTATTCTTCCGAAGAATCACTAATTTTGCAGTTGCCAGTCGTTGAGAGTAGGCTTTGAAGAAGAATGACGGGTTTTCGAATAAATATCTTTAGTGATTTTGAATTTTTACGTATATTTGCAATGTGAAACTAAAGAGAATCGTAAACCTTATCATATTCATTGCCTTGAATCTTGCTATTGCTATCCCCGGCAAGGCACAGGTCAATGCGGAGCAATGCATCACTATCGGGCGCAACGTGCTTTCGATGGACGACTACATGCTCTCCATACAATACTTTAATCAGGCCATCAAGGCTAAACCTTATCTTTCTGATCCTTATTTCTTTCGCGGTCTTGCCAAGCTTTACTTGGAGGATTACAAGGGTGCCGAGGAGGATTGCACACTTGCCATCGAACGGAACAAATTCAAGACTGAAAGCTATAAAGTAAGAGGCTTTGCCCGCCAATATTTGGGTAAGGATTCCCTTGCGGTGGAGGACTATAACATAGGACTCAAAGATAATCCTGATGATAAGTATTTCCTTTTCTATAAGGGGGTGGCCGAAACGGAACTTAAGCGCTATTCCGGAGCTGACTCTACATTTTCAAAACTTCTGCGCCTTTATCCCCGTTTTGAGGATGGCATCACGGCGCGCGCACGCCTCCGAATGCTGGAAGGGGACACGGTAAAGGCTCTCGAAGATCTGACTGCTTCCATAAAGCTTGCTCCGGCAAGCCTTAACCCATATCTCATGAGATCGGAAATTTATTCGCGTCAGAAGAGGTGGGAGGAGGCCGCTTCCGATATGGACGAGGCGATAAAGTTACACCCTCAGGATGCCGACTATTACCTTAACCGTGCTTACCTGCGTTATAACAATGATGATTTCTTTGGAGCAATGGCAGATTATAATTATGCCATAGAACTGCGTCCTTACAACACAGCCGCACTCTTTAACCGAGCACTTCTTCGTTATGAGGTGAGAGACCTTGGCCGGGCTGCCAGAGACTTGGAGGAGGTGCTTAAAATAGAACCTGACAATTTTCATGCCCGGTACAACCGCGCGTTGATACTTCTTGAATTAGGTGAATATAAGGAGGCCATTAACGGATTTGAGAGCATCGCCCGTAAATACCCCCGTTTCTATCCGGCCTATTATGCCATAGCCGAGGCTAAGCATAAGATGGGAGATATGCGGGGAGCCATCATGAATGTAAATAAAGCTGAAGACCTGATAAAGCGATATGTAAAGAATCCGGGGACTTTCAAGCTTGATCGTCCGACTATTGCTTCCGGCACCAACACAAAAGGCTTCAGTGACGAAGAGGATAAGGAAAATGGCGATGAGGAGAGCGATATCAAGGTGATGGAAAAATTCAATCAGCTTGTCACGGTGAGCAGCTCGCAATCACCACAGCTCTCATATAATGAAAAGATAAAGGGGAGGGTGCAGGACCGCGATATGAATGTTGAGCCGGAGCCTCTCTATTCCCTCTCTTTTTATGAATCTCCGAAATCTTTGCGTACAACCTCCAATTATTTTCGCGATCTTGACGATTTTAATCAGCATGGATATATTCAGGAGAAGGTTTTCCTCACTCCGGGATTCCCTGCTGTTGAAAGTGAGGAGCAGGCACAGGAGATTTTCAAGAAAGCTGAATATTATAATGGCGTTATTTCAGATGGAGCCGGCCGGCCGGCCGATTATTTAGCTTTGGGAGTAGCGTTGACAATGCTTAAGAATTATGAAGCCGCTATCGAAGCCCTTGGCCGTGCAGTAGAGCTTGATCCCCGTTTCACGGTGGCGTTGATGGCTCGAGCTTATGTCAGGCAGGCTGAAGCCTCGTCAAAACGGGCTGCTTCTGAGAATGAGGGCTCTGTGGAAACCGAACTGAGAAGAATGGGACAAGCTAAGGAGCTATCTTCGGCTATGGCCGATTATGATGCGGCGTTGGCTGTGGATTCGCGCCTTGCCTATGCCTGGTTTAACAAGGGCAATATCTATTATTCTTTGCATGATTTCACTTCTGCGATGCAGTGTTACAGTGAGGCTCTGAAACTCGACTCGGAGTTTGGGCCGGCCTATTATAATCGTGGAATAACCTACCTCCAGATGGGAAACAAGCGCCAAGCCTTCATCGACCTTTCCAAAGCAGGCGAGGCAGGTGTGATTCCCAGCTATAACCTCTTAAAAAGAATGAAATAATATTTGTAAATAAACAATATAAAGATTGATGAAAGATACAGGCTTATCCGAAGATACGGTCTCAAAATTGGTGGCTGAAATCAGAAAGTGTGAAAAAGTGGAGGAAATTATTCTTTACGGCTCTCGCGCGAAAGGCACATTCAAGAAATTTTCCGATATAGATATGACATTGAAGGGCAAAGGATTGACAAGGGAAGACCTTTATCCTATTCTTGAAGGGATTGACGACCTGTATCTCCCTTACGAAATAGATCTTTCCATCTACTCTGACCTTGACTATCAACCATTGGTTGACGAAATTGACCGATATGGCATAAGATTGGGATGATTTGGAAATCTCGGATTTTTTTTGTATCTTTGCGCGATTTCTGCAAAATAATGAATGTGATGGCATAACCTTGAGGTGCGAACAGCAGGGATGTAAGCCATAAAAATCGTGAAATCAAAGAATAAAAGAACAAATAAAGATAATAAGGCCACTTATGATCAATATAACTTTTCCGGATGGCAGCGTAAAACAGTTTGAAGCGGGCGTTACCCCGTTTCAGGTTGCGGAGAGCATCTCTCCCCGCTTTGCCGCAGATGTGCTCGTCGCAAAGGTTAACGGCGAAGAATGGGACATATCCCGTCCGATAGATGCAGATGCCTCTATTGAGCTTTTCAAATGGGATTCCCCCGAAGGTAAACACGCTTTCTGGCACTCTTCCGCCCACCTTCTTGCCGAAGCTCTTCAGGAACTTTATCCCGGCGTGAAATTCGGTATCGGCCCCGCCATTGAAAACGGTTTCTATTATGATATCGACCCGGGAGAGCATAAGATCACATCTGAAGATTTCCCGAAAATCGAGAAGAAGATGGCTGAAATCGTTAGCCGCAAGGAGAACATCGTGCGTGCCGACATATCCAAGGCTGATGCCCTCAAGGCGTTCGGAGAACGTGGTGAGGAATATAAATGTGAACTTATCAGCGAACTTGAAGACGGTAAGATTACTACCTATACTCAGGGTAACTTCACCGACCTCTGTCGCGGTCCGCATATCCCTAACACAGCTCCAATAAAGGCAGTGAAAATACTTTCTCTCGCCGGAGCCTACTGGCGTGGCGACGAGAAGCGCAACCAGCTTGTCCGTGTTTACGGCATCTCTTTCCCAAAGAAAAAGATGCTTGATGAATATCTGGCTCTTCTTGAGGAAGCGAAGAAACGAGACCACCGTAAATTGGGCAAGGAAATGGAGCTTTTCGCATTCTCTCCAACAGTAGGCCAGGGTCTCCCATTGTGGCTTCCCAAGGGTGCCGCGCTTCGCGACCGTCTTGAGCAATTCCTTCGCAAGATTCAGAAAGAATATGGTTACCTTCAGGTGATCACTCCGCATATCGGAAACAAGCAGCTATATGTCACTTCAGGCCATTGGGCCAAGTATGGCAAGGATTCATTCCAGCCAATACACACTCCCGAAGAGGGTGAAGAATATATGCTTAAGCCGATGAACTGCCCTCACCATTGTGAGATTTACAAGACTTCCCCGCGTTCCTATCGCGACCTTCCGATGCGACTCGCTGAATTTGGAACTGTATATCGCTATGAGCAGAGCGGTGAGCTTCACGGTCTGACACGTGTGCGTGGATTCACTCAGGATGATGCACATATCTTCTGCGCCCCTGAACAGATCAAAGGCGAGTTCCTGAAGGTGATGGATATCATTCTCTATATCTTCAATGCTCTTGACTTCAAGAACTTTGAAGCTCAGATTTCGCTTCGCGACCCGAAGAATAAAGAGAAATATATAGGTTCGGACGAAAACTGGCACCTTGCTGAGCAGGCAATCATTGAGGCTTGTGCAGAGAAGGGACTTCCTGCACGTCAGGTTGAAGGTGAAGCCGCATTCTATGGACCCAAGCTTGACTTCATGGTCAAGGATGCCATCGGCCGTCGCTGGCAGTTGGGAACAATTCAGGTTGACTATAACCTTCCCGAGCGCTTCGGCTTGGAATATACCGGCTCCGACAACCAGAAGCATCGTCCGGTGATGATTCACCGTGCGCCATTCGGTTCGATGGAGCGTTTCGTGGCTGTTCTTCTCGAACACACCGCCGGCAAGCTCCCCTTGTGGCTTATCCCTGAGCAATGCGTAGTGCTTCCTATTTCCGAAAAATATAACGACTATGCATATCGGGTTGTCAAGGAACTCGACCGTGAAGGCGTGAGAGGCTTTGTTGACGACAGAAATGAGAAGATCGGCAAGAAAATTCGCGACAATGAACTCAAAAAAATACCCTATTTGCTCATTGTTGGAGAAAAAGAGGCCGAAAATGATGAAGTTTCTGTAAGAAAACAGGGCGAAGGTGATAAAGGTACGATGAAAATCATTAACTTTGCAAACGAAATAAATAAAGAGGTTGCCGAAAGCACTACCATGCCTTCCAAATGAAAGGAAAAAAGTGCGGAGGACCCGTAAAAAATAAAACTTAAAGCATACTGAATGGAGAAAAAACCGCAATTCAGCGGACCGCGCCGCCCGATGGGCGGAGGAGGTTCGCGCCCGGGGATGCGAGGTCGTAAAGGCTTACAGCGCGACACCCGCGACCCGTACGTGATCAACGAGCACATCCGCGCACGAGAAGTGCGTCTTGTCGGCGACAATGTGGAGCAAGGCATATACCCCTTGCATCAGGCATTGAAAATCGCGGAACAGCAGGAACTCGATCTGATTGAGATCTCTCCCAATGCGGAACCTCCCGTATGCCGAATCCTTGACTATCAGAAGTTCCTCTATCAGCAGAAAAAACGCCAGAAGGAACAGAAGGCCAAGGCTGCAAAAGTGGTTGTTAAAGAGATCCGTTTCGGACCGCAGACCGACGACCACGACTATAACTTCAAGCTGAAGCACGCAATGGGCTTCCTGAAAGAAGGCTCTAAAGTGAAGGCATACGTTTTCTTCCGTGGCCGTTCAATCCTCTTCAAAGAGCAGGGAGAAGTCCTTCTTCTCCGTTTTGCAAACGACCTTGAGGAGTATGGAAAGGTGGAAATGATGCCGGTGCTTGAAGGTAAAAGGATGACTATAATGCTCACTCCGCTCAAGGCTCCTGCCAAAAAGGAAGCTCCAGCAAAGGAGAGAAGCGAAAAGGCTCCCAAGGCTGAGAAGCAGGAGAAAGCAGAAGAAGCATCAGAAGAATAAATAGACTCTAAGGAAAAATAAATAGAGAGACCGTAGGCACAACGTGCCGAGGTGAATAACAAACAACTTAAATTTTTCAAAAAATGCCAAAAGTAAAGACCAATGCCGCATCGAAGAAGCGCTTCGCTCTCACCGGCACAGGGAAAATCAAGAGGAAACACGCTTATCACAGCCACATCCTTACGAAGAAATCAACAAAGCGTAAACGTAACCTCGACCATACAGGTCTTGTTGCTGAAGCTAACCTCAAAGCAGTTCGCTCATTGTTAAATCTTCGTTAACAGGGTTTGCCCTCAGTTACTTTTACAAATTTTTTTATTAACCGAATGTCCAGCCCTGCAAGTGCAGAATAAAAATAATGCCGCTGACATTCAAAAAATCAAAAAAAGATGCCAAGATCAGTAAATCACGTTGCTTCAAGAGCAAAAAGAAAGAAAATTCTTAAACTCACCCGCGGTTATTACGGAAGCCGTCGCAATGTATGGACAGTAGCCAAGAATACTTGGGAGAAAGGTTTGACCTATGCATATCGCGACCGCAAGCAGAAAAAACGCAACTTCCGCGCTCTCTGGATTCAGAGAATCAATGCAGCCGCCCGTATGGAGGATCTTTCTTACTCCAAGCTCATGGGCCTCATTCATAAGGCAGGTATCGAGATCAACCGCAAGGTTCTCGCTGAGCTCGCCATGAATAATCCTGAAGCCTTCAAGGCTATCGTAGATAAGGTGAAGAAATAAATCACTTCCGGCAAATAACAAAACAGAAGGGACTGTGGCAACACGGTCCTTTTTTATTTAACCCACTCTATTCTTAACTATTATTGCTTGCCGATTCAGGCATTGTATTTATTTCCCATTTTTTTCTCGAAGTCACTTCGATATGAAGCTCCGAGAGGTAGCGTGACGGCAGGGGAACTGCTTGTCGCGGCTGTCTCTCGGTGTGCTATTTCAACAGATGAGGAATCGTAGGCAGTCACGTGTCTAATATTCACAATATACGACTTATGTATTCTTACAAAATCAGTTGCCGGTAGCGAATCGAGCAGGGTCTTTATCGTGGCGCGTGAAATGATGCGTCGGTCGAGACAGTGAATCTTAACATAATCTTTCATCCCCTCAATATAAGTGATGGAAGAGGTATTAATGCGTATGTTGTGTCGGTCGGCACGTATAATAATGCTTTGAGGCCGGTGAATGAGTGAGAAGGCGCGTTGCACTGCCTTGGCGAACCGGCTTGGCGAAATTGGCTTGAGAAGATAATCAACGGCCTCGACATCATACGATCGGGCCGCATATTCCGAGTGGGCAGTAGTGAAGATGATGCCGATATCTCCTTGAATAGAGGAGGCAAAATCAATACCCGATAATCCAGGCATTTCGATATCCAAAAACAGAAGGTCGGTAGAGTTGTGAGAAAGCCACTCCTTCGCCTCCTCAGCCGAAGCGAGCGATGCTTGAAGATAAAGGGATGGAGTATGCGCAACCAATTTAGCCATGCCATGCCTAGCGATAGGTTCATCATCAACGATTATGCAGCGGAATATACCAGGTTTATTTATATCCGCGTTGTTTGGTCGAGTTTCGTGATAAGCCATCGTGGAGAAATATGATACTCATAGAAAGTGGCGCAAATTTAATAAAAAGGGAGTGCGCTCCGATGAAAAAGCGACCAAACATTCTAAAAAATAGACAAACAATAATAAGGATGAGATGAAAAAGAGGTAATTTGCTCGTGTTGAGAGCACAATCAAAATATCCCTTCATCTGTAACCGTAATCGGGGCGGGAGCCTTCAATAATATGCCACATATAAATAATGTGACTGTAAACCGAGTTTCTCCTCCCTTCAATATATAAACGACACCACCACAGGAATAGAATCTGTTGAGATGCCGGCCGATGGAGCAGGTAACACGCTTCTTTATGACTTGGAAGGGCGACCGGCTGATATTAATACTCGGGGGCCGTTAGTGGATCCATCCTCAAGAAGGGTGAGGATATTTTAGATTAGCCTTAACTTAAGAGTGAAAAAAGCCTTAGCGGTTAATAAAAATTAAGGTGTGCAGGCATTGAAAAAAACACTTTAGGTATTGCAGAATTCAACTATATGGATTATCTTTGCGTTATAGAAACAGGAGATGAAAGTTTTACCACATCAAAGAAAATTGGGAAACTCATCAAATTATAACGAATACCGAGACTAACTTGTAAGTCAATGGCGGGCCCCACATCCTTCGGGGTGTTGACTTTGTCGCAGGCGGATTACAAAGATTTGCAAGTCCTCAAATCCTGTCAGTCGGAGTTTCGTCACAATACTTTGATGTGG
>CAMWXH010000036.1 GCA_947178165.1 uncultured Porphyromonadaceae bacterium
TGGTAAATCCTTTATCGAAGGATAATCCCGTGATCGTACAGGTCCTTGGCATCTGCTCTGCGCTTGCCGTCACCGCGCAGATGGAACCGGCCATTGTCATGACCATATCAGTGACAGCTGTCTTGGCTTTCGCCAATGTCATTATCTCACTCTTGCGCAAGACAATTCCCAATTCAATCCGAATAATAGTGCAACTCGTGGTAGTCGCCGCGCTTGTGGTGATTGTGGATCAAGTGCTGAAAGCCTATAATTATGAAGTCAGCAAGGCGCTCTCGGTGTTCATCGGCCTTATCATCACCAACTGTATCCTTATGGGGCGTCTTGAAGCTTTTGCGCTTAACAACCGTCCGTGGCCATCTTTCCTTGACGGCATCGGCAATGGGTTGGGATATGGAATTATCCTTATCATCGTATCCTTCTTCCGCGAACTCTTCGGAAGCGGAACTCTTTTCGGCTGCCAGATCTTCCCACAATGGTGGTATGATGCCGGATATATGAACAATGGCATGATGATCCTCCCCCCGATGGCGCTTATCGTGGTGGCATGTATCATCTGGGTGCATAGAATCAAAAACAAGGATCTTCAAGAATAAGCAGGAACGATATGGAAAATCTTAATTTATTCATCAGGTCGATTTTCATCGACAATATGATTTTCGCCTATTTCTTGGGAATGTGCTCCTTCCTTGCCGTCTCCAAGAATGTGAAGACAGCTTTCGGACTCGGCATAGCAGTAACCTTTGTGCTTATTGTGGCCCTTCCGATCACATGGTGTATCAACCAATTCATCCTTCAGCCCGGAGCTTTAAGCTGGCTTGGTGAAGAATACGCCTCCGCCGACCTTTCATTCTTAGGCCTGATAATGTTTATTGCGGTGATTGCCGCTTTGGTTCAGATGCTTGAGATGATCATTGAGAAATATTCTCCTTCACTATATAACTCACTTGGAATATTCCTCCCGTTGATAGCCGTGAACTGTGCCATCCTTGGTGCCGTCCTCTTTATGCAGCAAAGGGAATTTCCCAATGCATGGACAGCTACTGTGTATGGTGCCGGCTCAGGCATTGGCTGGCTGCTGGCCATTACTTGCCTTGCCGCAATCCGGGAGAGACTGAGTTACAGCCAAGTGCCGAAACCTCTGCGCGGCATAGGTATCACTTTCATAATTACTGGCCTTATGGGAATAGCTTTCATGAGCTTCCTCGGCATTAAACTTTAAGATAGGACTACAATGTATATTCTGAATGCAATACAATGGAATAATGTCATTGCGGCGGCTCTGATATTTCTTGTGATAACGTTAGTGCTTGTCGTGATTCTCCTCCTTGCAAAGGCATGGCTTGTGAAATCGGGCGAAGTGGCAATCTCGATCAACGACGGTGCCAAGATGCTTCACACAGAAAGCGGCAAGACCTTGCTTGCAACACTTGGTGAGAATGGAGTTCACCTATCCTCTGCATGTGGCGGTAAAGGAAGTTGCGGACAATGCAAGCTTCAGGTTGTGTCGGGAGGGGGTGACATGCTCCCCACTGAGGCCGTTCATTTCACTCGCAAGCAGATTAAGGATAACTGGCGTCTCGGATGTCAGGTGAAAGTGAAAGGCGACATGGAAATCAAAGTCTCCGAATCTGCGCTTGATGTCAAGGAATGGGAATGCACGGTTATTTCAAATAAAAACGTGGCCACTTTCATCAAGGAATTTATCGTTCAGCTTCCTGCAGGCGAGCATATGAACTTCATCCCTGGAAGCTATGCACAGATACGGATCCCTAAATATGAGATGGACTATGATAAGGATATCGACAAGTCGCTCATAACCGATGAGTATCTACCGGCATGGGAGAAGTTTGGTCTTTTCACGCTGAAAGCCAAGAATGATGAGGAAACCGTCCGCGCTTACTCAATGGCCAACTATCCGGAAGAGGGCGACCGGTTCATGCTCACAGTGCGTATCGCCACTCCCCCATTCAAGCCGAAACCCCAGGTAGGATTTCAGGATGTGCCTCCCGGCATAGCATCCTCCTATATCTTCTCGCTCAAGCCGGGCGACAAGGTGTTGATGTCGGGTCCATACGGAGATTTCCACCCTATCGTTGACTCGAAGGCTGAAATGATCTGGGTTGGAGGTGGCGCAGGAATGGCTCCTCTTCGCGCCCAAATAATGTGGATGACAAAGACCCTCAAGACTACCGACCGCAAGATGAGTTATTTCTATGGAGCAAGAGCCCTTAACGAGGTGTTCTATCTCCAAGACTTCCTTCAGCTTGAAAAGGAGTTCCCCAACTTTAAGTTCTATCTTGCTCTCGACCGTCCCGATCCGGCAGCCGACGCGGCAGGGGTGGAATATACCCCCGGCTTCGTGCATCAGGTGATGTATGAAAAATATCTGAAAGATCATGAAGCACCGGAAGACATTCAATATTATATGTGTGGCCCCGGGCCGATGAGCAATGCTGTGAACAATATGCTTTACAATCTCGGCGTTGAACCGGAAAGCATTCACTATGATAACTTTGGTGGATAATCAAATTTAAACAATTCGCCGAATGTTTAAATTTGAGCCTAATATCCTCTTAAAACAGACAACAAAACCTTTTATCTATACCAGAATGACTCAATCTATTCGCATGAAAAAGATTAAGAGTCAAAATAAAAACCGTAATACTTAGAACAAATGAAAAGAGACAACAAAGTATTCGACATCATTGATCGTGAGCATCTGCGCCAGCGTCGCGGCATAGAACTGATCGCAAGTGAGAATTTCGTAAGCGATGAAGTTATGCGTGCCATGGGCTCGTGCCTTACCAACAAATATGCAGAAGGATATCCCGGTCATCGTTACTATGGAGGTTGCCAAGTAGTTGACGAGGCAGAAAACCTTGCCATAGAACGTGCAAAAGAGCTTTTTGGTGCAGAATGGGCCAATGTGCAGCCTCATAGCGGCGCACAGGCAAACATGGCCGTATTTATGGCCTGCCTGCAACCGGGCGACAAATTCCTTGGCATGGACCTTAGCCACGGCGGTCACCTCAGCCATGGTTCTCCCGTCAATTTCTCCGGCCTTCATTTCCAGCCCATCAGCTATACCGTAGATGCCGAGACAGGTCGTGTGAACTATGAAGAGCTTGAGGAGAAAGCCCGCGCCGAGCGTCCGAAGCTGATCATAGCCGGTGCGAGTGCTTACAGCCGCGATTGGGATTATGCCCGAATCCGCAAGATCGCTGATGAAATAGGCGCTATCTTTATGGTGGATATGGCTCACCCTGCTGGCCTCATTGCTGCCGGCCTTCTTGAGAATCCGGTTAAACATGCTCATATAGTGACCACCACAACTCATAAGACCCTTCGCGGACCTCGTGGTGGACTTATCCTTATGGGTAAGGATTTCGACAATCCTTGGGGTAAAAAAACACCAAAGGGTGAGATCAAGAAGATGTCGGCACTGCTCGATTCAGCAGTATTCCCCGGCGTGCAGGGCGGCCCGCTTGAACACGTGATTGCAGCCAAGGCTGTTGCATTCGGCGAAGCGCTTCAGCCTGAATGGAAAGAATATGCCGAACAGGTTAAGAAGAATGCAGCCGCATTGGCCGACGCGCTCATTAAGAGAGGATATAAGATAATCTCCAATGGCACCGACAACCACTGCATGCTTGTTGACTTGCGCCCGAAGTTCCCCGATATGAGCGGCAAGAAAGCTGAACGCGTACTTGTTGAAGCAGACATCACAGCCAACAAGAATATGGTGCCATACGATTCTCGTTCACCCTTCCTTACGAGCGGTCTCCGTTTCGGAACAGCCGCCATCACAACACGCGGTGCGAAAGAGGATCTCATGGAAACAATCGCCGACTTCATTGATCGAGTGCTCACTAATGCCGACGATCCCGCAGTGATTGCTGAAGTGCGTTCTCAAGTGAATGAGCTAATGAATGATTATCCCATGTTCGCATGGTAATTTAATGAATCATCTTTAAAGGCATATTGTTTAATGAACCTTAAACAAATTGCATTCCCCGCAAAACTGTTTATTACCGGCATCGATACCGATGCCGGTAAAAGTTTTGCAACCGGATGGCTTGCAAGAGAAATAATGGAACAAGGGGAAAGCGTAATTACCCAGAAATTTGTGCAGACCGGAAACCTCGATTTCAGCGAGGATATAGAAGTTCACAGAAAAATAATGGGCATTCCTCTCACAACCGTTGACAAATTAAAAATTACAGCACCTGTAATTTTCACCTATCCGGCCTCTCCCGACCTTGCAGCCAGAATTGACGGCAAAGAACTCGACCTGACTTTGATAGAGGATGCAACCTCCACTCTTTCCAAGACATATCAGCATGTGCTTATAGAGGGAGCAGGAGGGATAATGGTTCCATTGAAAGGGGAATACCTCACGATCGACTACATACGCGACCATCAGCTCCCTGTGGCTTTAGTCACCAATGGAAGGTTAGGGTCAATAAATCACACCCTCCTCACCTTGAAAGCGATCGCCGACGAAGGGATCGAACTTTTTGCAGTCTTATATAACACATATTTCGACAAAGATCAAATAATCTGCAAAGACACAAAGGAATATATAAACAACTGGCTCTCTTCTCACTTTCCTCAGGCAATATATCTTGAATTTTAGTGATTGCCCCCTCCCCTTTCTTCTCTTCTGATAGAAGTCGATCAGACGACTTTATGATTAAACAAACGATGGAAGATATAAATATACAATGGAAGCTAAAAGAGCAGCGACAATAACCAAACAGGAACTTTCCGCATTGCCTATGGTGACTTATGCGGGGAGCATCTTCCTTATTGATTCTGAGGAGAAAGCATTAGAAGCGGCGGAGACCCTCCGTCGGGAGAAAATCTTAGGGTTCGACACAGAAACCAAACCAAGCTTCAAGCGAGGCCAGACAAATAACGTTGCATTGCTGCAACTATCCACCCATTCATCAACTTTTCTTATCAGGCTTAACCACATCGGGCTTCCCGACCCCATAAAGAGTGTTCTCGAAGATGAAGGCATACTTAAAATTGGCGTCTCAATTCACGATGATTTTCACAATCTGAACAAGCTATACGACCTTTCTCCGGCCGGATTCATAGATCTTCAATCTTTTGTCAAGGATTTCGGCATTGCCGACAATAGCCTGGCGCGCATATATGCCATTCTGTTCGGCATGCGCATATCAAAAGGACAGCGCCTCACTAACTGGGAAGCTGATGAACTCACAATTCATCAACAGGCCTACGCGGCCTTGGATGCGCTTGCATGTGTGGAGATATACGAACATCTTATCGAGGGGAAATTCAATGCTGTAAATTCTGAATACTATCGAATCATAGAATCGCCTGTAACGAAATCAAATAATGCTGAAGAGAGAAGCAATGAGAAAAATTAAGAAATCTATTTGGTTACCGGCCATAATTTTCATTTATTTCATTTGCATGACATTCATGTTTGCGCCTGAATTGATTCAGTCGCATCAGACCACTCGGCTAATTACAGTCTCGATTATTGAACTTATTGTAATAATCGCCCTTCATTTCTTCCTTAAAAAACGGGAACAGATCAAATGACTCGGGAAAAATGCGTGTAATAAAAAGAAGAGGATGATAACCTCTCGGTCGCATCCTCATTTAAAAGTTTCTACAGGTAAAAAATCTTAAGGTAAAAAAGATTGTTTTAGGTCATTGCAAAGGTAGCAATAAATAACTAATCCACCAAACTTTTTATGGCATAAAATTGCAATCATGTTGTATAACATAAATTGCCGCTCTTTCTCCATTATTAATCAAACCAGCCTATCCCTTATATTTTTCAATCATCAAGTTATACCCATCCCAGAAAGCGTAAGAAAACTGTTCGAGCCATTCGCCAAGAACAATCACTTCAGCTTCAGAATGTTCACCTATTCTTTCACTATCCGTTATAGCGCATTCTTCATTTTCTCCCCTTTCAGAGGAAATGGAGAAACGCTCCAGCAGATGCAGATGTCCATATAAGAAATAATTGATTTCAGGATGTTCCGATAAATACTCCTTGCTAAATTCTGTTATATTATCAATCATCCTCTTTGCATCAGCTTCAGAAGGGAGCGGAGAGGAATGGCGCGAATGATCACTCCAACGATAGGCAAAAGGGATAGTCCACCGCGGATGAATGCCGGAAAAAAGCTTCTGACAGATCTTGTTCCGGAATAAAGAACGAATCACTCGGAATGAAGGTTTCAACTTCCCCACTCCATCTCCATGAGTCATAAAAAAATATCTGCCGTCAATCTCCTCAACCAAACTGCCATCAACAACTTCTATCCCTAACTCTGCCGGAAGATAATCGAATATCCAGATATCGTGGTTACCAATAAACCATACGATACGTATGCCGCTGTCGGCTAACTCGGCCAACTTACCAAAAAACCGCACGAAACCGCGCGGCACCACATATCTGTATTCATACCAATAATCCAGGACATCCCCCAATAGGAAAACCGCATCCGCGTCCCCCTTTATTGAATCAAGGAAATCAACAACCCTCTTCTCGGCCTTTCTGCTATCTGAAAAATATGGAGCACCGAGATGAAGATCGCTTAGAAAATAGGCTTTCATCCAATCAAATCCCTTTATAAGAAAACCGACTCAAGTTATAAGAAACCAAGTTCAAGCTTGGCTTCCTCACTCATCATATCCTGATTCCATTCAGGCTCGAACACAAGCCTGAGATCAACTTTCTCCGGCCCTTCTATGCTTACGAGCTTCTGACGCACATCCTCAACTATAAAATCAGCGGCCGGGCATGAAGGCGCGGTAAGCGTCATGTCAACATGGAGAGTCTTTTCCGAAGCTTCATAGTCTATCTTATAAATAAGGCCCAAATCATATACATTGACCGGAATCTCAGGGTCGAAAACAGTTCGGAGCATCTCGATAGCTTTCTCCGTTATAGCCAATTCTTCTTCCATAATATTCAATTTTCGAAATATTTAAAAGAGCCAAGCCAGATTGATCTGCCAACCGCTGTTGCGAGCGGAGAAATTATCAAGCTTGACTGTGCGGATATCATAACTTAAACCCCACAGATAACCGACAGAGAGCTGCCATCTTTCGAAAAACTCACCGCCTATGCCAAACTGCAATCCGAAAGAACCCTCCGGATGCTCTATGCAGTCGAGTTTACTCGTGGCCAGATTAAAAGAGAAAACCGGACCTGCATATACAAATGGTGCCGCATAACGTTCAGCTCCATTCATCCTGGTCCACTTAAAACGCAAGTTAATCGGCAGCTGAAGCGTATGAAGCATCACGTTCTCATTACCATATCCGCTTGAACTCCATACTTTCTGTTCGCCAAAATTCACCTTGGCTCCATGAAGGGCATACTTCAGGGCAAAGTCAACCCCGAAGCCGATTCCCGGAATCATGATTTCACCCATCAATCCGGCATTGACTCCGACCATCGATTTAGTGGTAACCAAATCTTGTTTCCATTTCAATGTGGAGATATTAATTCCCGCAGTCGGGCCCCAGCGAAATTCAGCCGATGCACTTAATGCAGTTAAGATGAGGAGGAGAGTCAATAAAAACTTTTTCATTGCAGAATAGATTTCCGTCAAGAAATATTGTCAAGATTAAATTCTTTAAGAAAAAATGTGTTCGCCTCCATAACACTTTATGAGGACGAACACATTTTATGCCGGTTATCAGAACATCCAGGCTGCGGATACTGTCCAGTAGTTATTCTTAACCTTTACATTATCTTCCGGCTTCGGAAGAACCGATGGGAGTCCGATAGTTTTATCTGTGAACTTCACAATATTATTAATACCGAAGGTATAGCCGGCACCAATCTGAAGATGCTTGATGAGTTCTACACCCAAACCAAGATTCCAACCCCATTGCGCTGTTTTTGTAGAAAGGTAACCATCTTTCTTTCCACCAAGCTTCAATGCAAGGTTCGGACCGGTGTAAACATACGGAATCACGATTCTGCTAATCGCAGGGAGAGCAAGCTTATACTTAAGGTTTAATGGAATCTCAATGAAATTCTTACTTGCCTTGTCAGTTTCTACCAAACCGTTCTCACTGATATAAGGCACTTCGCTATTCATGCGTGTGTACATCACTGAGAGATCCATGCCGATTCCGATCACAGGCACTGTGAATTCAGTAGTCAAACCGGCTGTGAAACCGCAACGATTCCCTTCATTAAAGGTATCTTCCCATTTGTCTTTGTTGAAACTAACCTTATCAACGTTCAGACCGGCCTTAATACCAAAACGGAAAGGTGAACCTGCGTTTGCCTGAAAACATCCGCAGATGGCTACAAGGGCCATTACAAGAGTAATTTTTAACTTTTTCATAATGTCTCTGTTATTTTAAGTTACAAATTTAGAAAAATATTCTTAAACAATTGCTAACTTTGTAATAAGATTATAAAAAATATTATATGTTTGCCGAAGTTATTCTTCCTTTGCCCCTATTTTCCACCTTCACTTATGAAGTTCCGGAGGAATTTGAATCCATGATTCAAACCGGATCTCGCGTTTTGGTGCAGTTCGGGAAAAAGAAGTATTACACAGGCATTGTTGAACATATCAATACCACTTCCTCTTCAGATTTTGAAATCAAGCCGATAATGGCTATCCTCGACTCTTCGCCAGTGGTGAGATATCCGCAATTGAAGATGTGGAGATGGATTGCCGACTATTACCTTTGTTCGGTAGGTGAAGTATTCAAGGCGGCCGTCCCTTCAGGTTTAAAACCGGAAAGTGAAACTTACCTCTCCTATAACAAGGAATGGGAATTGCCCGAGAATAGTAAAATTTCTGAACATGAAGCTTTGATAATCCAGCTTATGGAGGAGAAGAAGAGGCTTCGGATCTCAGAAATTGAAAATGAACTGAAGCTAAAGGCTTCCGCACGGATCATCAATCGTCTCCTCGAACTTGGAGCCCTTGAAATTGATGAAAAAGTGGTGGAAAAATATAAACCCAAGAAGGTTGCCTACGTGGAATTATGCTGCGAACGCAATGACAACGACCGGTTGCACGCTTTTTTCGATAATGTCGGAAGGTCTCGTATGCAGGAAAAGACGCTCATAGCTTGGCTTGATATTTCGGGATGGATGAAACCGGGAGGAGAACTTGAACCTGTGACAAGAGATTCCCTCCTGGCCACGTCAGGGGCAACGCCAGCCATTTTAAAAGCTATGGCCGACAAGGGAATATTACGGGTGGTGCGCAAAAGCGTAAACCGTTTCAATTCCACTGCCGCTGTTGTACTCCCTGTATTGTCAACTCTCAGCGATGCCCAACAGAGGGCAACCGACGATATTAAAAAGGGGTTCCGCGATTCAAAGGTAACCCTTCTGCATGGTGTGACCGGAAGCGGAAAAACCGAAATATATTCCCACCTTATGGCCGCCTCATTGGCCGACGGGAATCAGGTGCTTTATCTGGTGCCTGAAATATCCTTGACCACACAGCTCACCGACCGCCTCAGAAAAATTTTCGGCGATCGCCTCCTTGTTTATCATTCAAAATTTTCCGACAATGAGAGGGTCGATATCTGGAAACGGCTATTAAATTCATCCGAACCGTTGATCATACTTGGCGTGAGGTCGTCGGTCTTTCTTCCTTTCAGCAAATTAGGGCTGGTGATTGTGGATGAAGAACATGAGTCGTCATATAAGCAATATGATCCGGCTCCCCGATATAATGCCCGGGATGCCGCCATTGTGCTTGCAACCATGCATGGAGCAAAGATGCTTCTCGGTTCGGCTACTCCTTCAATAGAGACTTACTACAAAGCATTGACCGGCAAATATCATCTTGTATCCCTGCTTGAAAGATTCAAGGGAGCTGCTCTTCCGGAAGTAGAGATAGTTGATATGAAGGATCAGCGGAAAAGGAAGCTCAACAAGGGAATTCTGTCTGCGCCTTTCCGCAAAACGTTGAGGCATACCCTTGAGGAGGGAAGGCAAGCCATTGTGTTCCAGAACCGGAGGGGATTTGCACCTGTAGTGGTATGCAGCCAATGCGGCTGGACCCCAAAATGCATGAACTGTGACGTGTCGCTTGTTTATCACAAGAATATAGGTCAGCTAAGGTGTCACTATTGCGGTTTCTCGCGAGAGCTTCCCAAGCTGTGTCCGGCCTGCGGACAGAACAGCTTGGAAATTTATGGTTATGGCACAGAACGGATAGCCGAAGAACTACATAAGGAATTTGAAGGCTTCCGTGTGGCGCGCATGGATCTTGACACAACAAGAAACAAGGATGCGTATCAGGAGATCATCGAGGAGTTTGCAAACCATGAGACCGATATCCTTGTCGGCACACAAATGGTAAGCAAGGGTCTCGACTTCGGAAAGGTGAATGTGGTGGGTGTGGTCAATGCCGACACATTGCTCAATTTTCCCGATTTCCGGAGTAATGAACGGGCCTTCAATATGCTCGAGCAAGTGGCCGGAAGAGCCGGCAGGAGAGAAGAGAAAGGGACGGTGATAATTCAGACAACCCAGACTTCCAGTCCGGTGCTCAAATATGTCATGAGCCATGACTATAATGCTTTCTATAATGAGGAAATCGAAGAGCGCAACCGCTTCGGTTATCCCCCTTTCACCAAGGTGATAAACATATATGTAAAGAATAAGGATGCGCGGGCGGCTGATGTGGCTGCCGTAGTTTTTGCCACGAAGCTAAAAGAGGTGTTCGGCGAGAGGGTTCTCGGCCCTGAGAAACCATTTGTTAGCCGGGTTGCTTTGTGGTATCTGCAGTCGATTATGCTGAAGGTTGAGGCTGCCGCATCTATGAAGAAAGTGAAAGATTTACTCAGAGGAATCTATTCCTCAATCGCACACGACAAGAATATAAAGAGCAGCATCATCTATTATGATGTTGATCCGGTTTAAAACGATTAAACAAACCTACAACCATTCAAAGATAAGATGAACCAGGAAATACACGACAATTTTGATAGAGAACATCTCTGGCACCCATATACATCCACACGCAATCCCCTGCCGACATATAAGGTGGATCATTGCGAGGGAGCAGAAATTGTATTGTCTGATGGCACGCGTCTCATTGACGGCATGTCATCGTGGTGGTGCGTGATTCACGGCTACAACCATCCCGTCCTCAATGAGGCTATAAGGAGGCAGACTGAGAAGATGAGCCATGTGATGTTCGGAGGCCTCACCCATGATCCGGCAATAGAATTAGGGAAACTTCTCCTCTCGATCCTCCCTCCCTCGATGAATAATATCTTTTATGCCGATTCAGGTTCAGTTGCCACGGAGGTTGCTATGAAAATGGCGGTCCAGGCATTCGACAATCCCCGAAAGAGTAATTTCGCAACCATAAAGAGAGGGTATCACGGCGACACATGGAATGCAATGTCAGTGTGCGACCCCGTGACAGGGATGCACGGCGCTTTCGGGCCGGCTCTTCCCATACGTTATTTCGCCCCCGAACCTCAATGCCGTTTTGGAGAGAAATGGGATCCATCTGATTTTGAACCGATGCGGAGAATAATTGAAGAGAACGCATCCGACCTTGCGGCAGTGATTCTGGAACCGGTGGTTCAAGGTGCGGGAGGAATGAGGTTCTATCATCCTCAATATCTTCGTGAACTTCGAGAATGCTGCACACGCAATAATGTTCTGCTCATATTTGATGAGATTGCCACAGGATTCGGACGCACCGGCAAACTCCTTGCCTGGGAACATGCCGGAGTTGAGCCGGATATAATGCTCATAGGGAAAGCTCTGACCGGAGGATACATGACTTTCTCGGCAGTTGCCTGCACGGCAAAGGTGGCCGAAATGGTAGCCGACTCTCAATCCGGAGTCATGATGCATGGCCCGACCTTTATGGCAAATCCTCTTGCATGTGCAGTGGCTTTGGCATCCACGCAACTGTTGCTTTCCTCTCCGTGGAAAGAGCGGATAGGTGAAATTGAAAAAATTATGGAGGAGGAGTTGGCAGAGGCAAGGCAATGGAAAAGCGTCAGCGATGTGCGTGTGCTTGGCGGCATCGGGGTTGTAGAGGTAAAGGATAATGTTGATGTGGGTGTTTTCCAGCAACACTGCATAAGGGAGGGAGTATGGATTCGTCCTTTCGGCCATAATGCTTATATCATGCCCCCCTATCTTGCCGTTTCCGACGAGCAGGTGAGGAAATTATGTCGCTCTCTTCTCAATATAATAAAGAAGATGTATGGAGAATAAATTTGCAGGCTATCAGCAAATTCTTGAAGACCTGAAAGAGGAAAACAGATTCAGGCAAATTCCCCATGACCGGACGTCGGGAAACAGAATCGATCTCTCAGGGAATGATTATCTCGGACTGAACTCGCATGCATCTGAATTGCATGAAGAGTTTCTTGCACACAGTGATTCCACCCTTTCCTCATCGGCATCCCGGATTCTTGCATCAAAGCAACGACATCATAAAGAGCTTGAAAATCTTCTGGAGGAACTGTATGGCCGTCCAGCCCTTCTTTTCAATTCCGGTTTTCATGCAAATACGGGAGTAATCTCCGCACTTAATATTCCTGGCACCGTCTTTCTTTGCGATAAGCTGATTCACGCCTCCGTAATCGACGGGTTGGCAATGGGGAAAGCTGAATTTGCAAGATGGAAACATAACGATGCGGAGCATCTGCATCGCCTATTGCAAAAATATGAAGCCCGCTCCCGGAGAATGATTGTCGTAGCAGAATCCATCTACAGCATGGACGGTGACCTCGCCCCTCTTGAGAAATTAGTGGAGCTGAAACGCGAATTTCCAACAATGATTCTCTACCTCGACGAGGCTCACGCTTTCGGAGTGAGGGGTCAACATGGATTAGGACTTGCCGAAGAACTCGGATATATGGATGAAGCGGACATATTAATCGGAACTTTCGGGAAAGCCTGTTACTCATCGGGCGCATTTGCAATCACCTCTCCTCTGCTTCATTCCTTCCTGGTTAATACAGCGCGGTCCCTTATTTTTTCCACGGCTCTTCCCCCTCTTAATGTCAGCTGGACAAAGGAAATGATAGTGCGAATCTCCAAAATGAATGGAGAAAGAGAGAAATTAAAGGAAATCTCAAAAGATTTTCGTAACTTTATATCGGAAATCACCGGGACTGAGAATCCTTCGCAATCGCAAATTGTGCCATTGATGATAGGAGACGCTGAGAAAGCCCTCAAAATTGCCTCTGCGCTCAACAGGGAAGGGATTGATGCCCTTGCTATAAGGAGGCCTACTGTACCTCCTGGAGGAGAGAGGATAAGATTCTCTTTGAATGCGTCATTATCACCTGATGATTTGATTAAAGTAAAAAAAGCTATCAGGAAAGTGCTTCTGGAAAATGAAAATCAGTTTTCTTGACAAAAACGGAATAGAGGATAAGCTGATCCTAATATTTCCCGGTTGGAGCTGCAACAGGGAACTTTATGATAGATTCCATTCAAAAGGCTGGGATATAGCGGTTGTAGAGGAATATGAAAACTCGGATATCAACCTTGCCTTACTGGAAGGTTACTCCACAATCTATCTTTTTGCATGGTCGTTAGGAGTCTTTATGGCCTCTATAACTGATTTCAAAGGGAAACTGACTGCCGCCTTCGCCCTCAATGGCACAGAGATGCCAGCCGATGATAAAGATGGAATACCTATTGAGATTTTCAGTAAAACAGCTGAAAACCTCTCTCCGGGAAACCTATTGAAATTCAGGAAAAGGATGGCCGGTTCAACATTAATCTTCCGTGATGTGTTCAATCGGGAATTTAATGTTGAGGAAACGGAGCTTCTGAAAAAGCAATTGTTATTGATTCTCAGATGGCAAGAAGAGAAACCACGTTTCTCTCTTCCCTGGAAAAAAGTTTTCCTTTCAGAAAATGATGCCATTTTTCCATTTGCCAATCTCAAAAGATTCTGGGAAAGGAAAAGGGAGGAAAACAATATTGACATCATATCTCTGCCGGGGGCCCACTATGTTCCATTGGATCATATAGTGCGTCTTTCCATACCCGACACAGAAAAGGTATCGGAGAGATTCAGCGAGGCAAAGGATTCTTACGACCGCCAGGCGATTGCTCAACGAAAGCTTGCATCGCAGTTAAGCCATCTCCTTAAAGAATCGGGAATGAAAAAAGGGCTGTCTATACTTGAAATAGGCTCCGGCACAGGATTATTCACCAAAGAGTTGGTGAGCAACTTCTCCCCCCGCGAACTCGACCTTGTGGATATTTCCGAGGCACGTCCTCAGATTAGCGGACTCTCTTTCACATTCCGGCAGGCAGATGCTGAGGAATGGATTGCACAGGCCGACCGCAAATATGATGCAATTGTATCCTCTGCGACCGTGCAGTGGTTTATCAATCTTCCGCATTTTATATGTAATGTGGCTGACAGGCTAAATGACAATGGCATTTTGGGTTTTTCAACTTTTCTCCCGGGAAATCTTGAAGAGCTCGATTCTCTCCGTCCCTCGCCCCTCCATTATCACACAGAATTCGAAATAGAGGAATGGATGAAACAACATTTTGATAATATAAAAATTGTCAAATCGACATTCCAATTAGATTTTGACTCTCCCGTTGAGCTTTTACGACATCTAAGGGAAACCGGTGTGGCCGGGTCTGCCCCATCAGGCAGGCTGCTTCTATCGGGAATTAGGGGGATTAAGAAGCTCACTTATCGTTGTGCCTGCTTCACCGGGGTGAAGAAACAGCGCGAAAAAGCATGATGTGTATTAGTGAAAATAATTTACTGTAAATATATATTTCAATGGAAATTATAAAAACTGAAATAGAAGGTCCTGTGATCCTTAAACCAAAGGTTTTCAATGATGCCAGAGGTTACTTTTACGAAAGCTACAACAAGGAGGTTTTTGACCGTTTGGTCTATCCGGTTGATTTTGTGCAGGATAACCAGTCAATGTCAACCTTCGGAGTGATGCGAGGCCTTCACTTCCAGCGGCCTCCCCATGCTCAGGCCAAGCTTGTTAGATGCATAAAAGGACGCGTGCTCGATGTAGCGGTGGATATTCGGAAAGGCTCTCCCACCTATGGAAAGCATGTGGCAGTTGAGCTGACCGATGAGAATATGCTTCAATTTTTTATTCCGCGCGGATTCGCACACGGATTTGTCGTGTTGAGCGATGTCGCCATTTTCCAGTATAAATGTGATAATTTCTATGCTCCGGCGGCCGATGGAGGAATATCAATTATCGACGACTCTTTAGGAATTGACTGGGGCATAGCTGCCGAAAATGCCATTCTTTCAGAAAAAGATAAGAATCACCCCCTCTTCGCCGAGTTTGAAAGTCCATTCTAATTTGGATATTATTCAGATAGATTGTATCTTTGCAGATAAACAATTGAACTCAATTAAACTTTGGCAGATGTTTAAATTAAGTTCAATGTAATTCTTTAAATAATTTCTTTCCATAAAACAGCAACTTTAAGGAAGACTCTCAAAAAGATTTAAAATGACAAAGAAGAATATATTGATCACAGGAGGGGCAGGATTCATCGGATCGCATGTGGTGCGTCTCTTCGTCAACAAGTATCCCGACTATAACATCATCAACCTTGACAAGCTCACCTACGCCGGCAACCTCGCCAACCTTAAGGATGTGGAAGAGAAGCCGAATTATAAATTCGTAAAGGCTGACATTGCAGATATCGAAGAGATGAGGCGCGTGATTCGGGAAAATGAAATCAACGGCATAATCCATCTTGCCGCCGAAAGTCATGTTGACAGATCGATAAAGGATCCCTTCACGTTTGCAAGGACCAATGTAATGGGCACTCTGGCACTTCTCCAGGCCGCTCGTGAATATTGGGAAGAGCTTCCCGAAGGATATGAGGGGAAATTATTCTATCACATCTCGACAGATGAAGTATATGGGGCGCTTGAACTGACCGATCCGAAAGGGATTGAATCTCCATTCACTACAAAAGCCTCCTCTGATCATCACCATGCCTATGGCAAGGATTTCTTCTTGGAGACCACAAAATATAACCCCCACTCTCCCTATTCTGCTTCAAAGGCATCAAGTGATCATTTTGTGCGTGCATATCATGACACCTACGGCATGCCTACTCTCGTTACCAACTGTTCCAACAATTACGGCCCTTACCAGTTCCCTGAAAAATTGATTCCTCTCTTCATCAATAATATACGCAAACGTAAACCGTTGCCTGTATATGGGAAGGGAGAGAATGTGAGAGACTGGTTATTTGTTGAAGATCATGCACGTGCGATAGATATGATTTTCCATAATGGAAAGGTGGCTGAAACCTACAATATCGGAGGCTTCAACGAATGGAAGAACATTGATATCATCAAAGTGATAATAAAGACCGTTGACCGCCTTTTAGGCAATCCGGAAGGGGCGTCGCTCAACCTGATCACTTACGTAACCGACCGTAAAGGACACGACATGCGTTATGCCATTGATTCTCGTAAGCTGCAAAGGGAACTTGGCTGGGAGCCATCACTGCAATTCGAAGAGGGCATCGAACGCACCGTAAAATGGTATCTTGAAAATGAGGAATGGATGGATAATGTCACCTCAGGTGACTACCAGAAATATTACGACAATATGTATAACAACCGATAAATCTACACTATGAAAGGTATAGTTCTTGCCGGCGGCTCAGGGACACGTCTCTACCCCATCACAAAAGGAGTGAGCAAGCAATTGCTTCCAATCTACGACAAGCCAATGGTTTATTATCCCATTTCTACGCTTATGCTTGCCGGGATACGCGATATTCTTCTCATATCCACCCCACAGGATCTTCCGGGGTTCAAACGTCTTCTTGGCGATGGCTCTGATTTCGGTGTCAATCTGAGCTATGCCGAACAGCCCTCCCCCGACGGTCTTGCACAGGCTTTCATAATCGGTCGTGAGTTTATTGGCGATGATTCAGCATGTCTCGTGTTAGGTGACAATATCTTCCACGGAGCAGGGTTCTCCAAAATCCTGCAGGAAGCTGTAGCAAGTGCGGAAAGAGACGGGAAGGCTACAGTGTTCGGATATTGGGTTGATGACCCCGAACGTTATGGCGTCGCTGAGTTTGATTCTAACGGGAATTGCCTTTCAATAGAGGAGAAACCGGAGAAACCGAAGAGCAACTATGCTGTTGTAGGACTCTATTTCTATCCTAACAAAGTTGTTAATGTTGCCTCCACAATCAAGCCTTCAGCTCGAGGAGAGCTGGAAATCACTACCGTTAACCAGGAATTCCTAAAAGATGGTGAGCTTAAGGTGCAGACGTTGCCACGAGGCTTTGCCTGGCTCGACACCGGCACGCACGATTCATTGGCTGAAGCTTCCATTTACGTTGAAGTATTAGAGAAGCGCCAAGGCTTGAAGATTGGCTGTCTTGAAGGGATAGCCTACCGCCAAGGATGGATTTCCAAAGAGCGTCTCAAAGAGGTGGCCATGCCAATGATAAAAAATGAATATGGCAAATACCTGATTAAAGTTGTTGAGGAATTAGACCGCACCGGGATGAATAATCTTGATTAGGCTAAATAGGCTTTTATAGGCAGGGTAGGCTTTTATAGGCAAAATAGGCGAGATAGGCATTCACTGCCCATTTCGCCTATTTTGCCTACAACGCCTATATCGCCTATCCCGCCTATAAATTGATATTCAACTCTATTGAAGGAACCAAGGTCCACGGATTAAGATAAGATCCGTTAAGAGAAATGCGGAGGGAATTGCCATCATCATAATACCATTGATTGCGGTTATCGTATGCATACCATTGACCCGGTGCTGACATCACGATGCGGAAAGGAGTGCCATATCTTCCCATCTCCGGCCATATATACTGCATATAATAGTATCCGTTGCGGAAGAACCTTACGGCATATTGACCGGGGCTGACCAGCCACACATTATCATATCGACCGCCTCTGATTGCATGATTCACCATATACCCAAGTTTCGGATGATGATGATGCGGACGATAGCTGTGGCCGGGAGCATTGACTGATGAACCATGCCCCCAGGAGGGTCCATGATGACCGGGCTTGTTACCGGGGCGATGGTTCGGCTTGCCAGGCTTTACGGCAGGATTGTGACCTCCTCCGGGACGATGATTGGAATTGCCGTTCCAATGATTGCCGTTGTTATGATTATTGCCATGACCTTTGTCATACCCTTTTTTATCATGCTTGTTGTTTCCAGGACGAGTGCTACCTCCTCTGTTATTTCCCGGACGGTTACCCTCGCCGCGATGATTTCCGCCAGAGGTCCTTTCGGTGTTTTGCCCGCGATGATAATTAGACCGTGATTCAGCCGATACACTTAAGGGCAATAATAAAAGTGAGGAGAGCAATATCGGTAGTATATATTTTTTCATATCAGTGAATTTTAAGAGGTGAAAAATATCCTTATCTCAGAGATTGGTTTTTATTATTTCCTATTTTTAAGACTCTAATAGATTGATAAAAGTTTAATCTGATGGCAAATCTTTTTTATTTTCATCTTTTTTCGCTAAATTTGTACTGACGAAAATGTTTAAACAGCTTCGGCCTAATCTAATCAATTTATGAATCTTCCCCAGGATCCCTTTATGCTGTTAAGCGTAATAAATATGAAATTGCGCGACGAATATCCTTCCCTTGAAGAATTATGCAAGTCAAACGATATAGATGAAGAATCCCTTAAAGCAACTTTGTTGAAAGCCGGATTTGAATATATTCCTGAGGCAAACCAGTTTAGATAGTTTTTTACGATAATCATGAATATCGAATTAATCAGCCTTCCCCGTTTTACAGATCCGAGGGGCAACTTATCGGTTGTTGAGCAGAATGTTAATGTCCCCTTCGATATAAAGCGTGTATTCTTTACATACGATGTTCCGGGCGGAGAAAGCCGGGCAGACCATGCCAACAAAACATTAATTGAATTCATTGTTGCCGTGAGCGGCAGTTTCACCGTTTCCCTTGACGATGGTAAAGAGAAACGGAAGATACTTCTCAACAAACCTTATCAAGGTCTCCTGGTTAATCCTATGATATGGCGTAAGCTCGAAGATTTCTCTTCGGGAGCTGTGGCATTGGTGATTTGTTCCGACTTCTACAATGAAGAAGACTATATCAGAGATTATGATGAATACCTGAAGGTTCGCTCAAAAACTGATTGCAATTAGTGTCTAATCAATAGAAATCTATTGGCTATGGTTCCCTTCCTTGACTTAAAAAAAATAAATGACTCTTTCCAGCCGAGGCTTGGCGAGGCAATAATGCATACGGTTCAATCCGGTTGGTATCTCTTGGGAGAAGAGGTGGATGGATTTGAGAAAGATTACGCCTCATACATAGGGACTTCCCACTGCGTGAGCTGTGCCAACGGTCTTGATGCACTAACTCTTATTTTCAGGGCCTACATAGAGTTGGGGGTAATGAAACCGGGCGATGAAGTTATCGTGCAAGGGGACACATATATCGCCACTTTCCTTGCAATCTCGGAATGCGGACTTATCCCTGTGGCGGTTGACGTTGACCCGGTAACGCTACAGATTGATATAGATAAAATGAAAGAGGCTCTGACTGCAAAGACACGTGCAGTGGCCATTGTTCATCTTTATGGACGCTGTGCTTTTTCAGAAGAGATTGCCCGATTCTGCAGAAAGAATGATTTGAAACTCATTGAGGATAATGCTCAGGCGGCCGGCTGCAAGTTCTCCTCCGATCGCCGGACAGGATCTCTTGGCGATGCGGCAGGCCACAGCTTTTATCCCGGGAAAAATTTAGGGGCATTAGGTGATGGGGGTGCAGTCACAACAGATGATCCCAAGCTTGCAAGAATGGTCAGGACGCTTGCTTTTTACGGTTCTGAAAAAAAGTATATCTTCAATTATTGCGGACGCAACTCCCGGCTTGATGAAATTCAGGCGGCTGCCTTGAGGATTAAGCTTCCTCGTCTTGATGAAGATAACATGCGACGCCGTGAGATTGCAAAAAAATATCAATCAGAGATAACCAATCCGGATGTCATTCTCCCCTACCCGGATGATGATAAAGCCGGTGAAAACAATGTTTTTCATATTTTCCCAATCCTTGCCAAGGATCGAGACTCTATGCAGGAAAAGCTAAGAGAAAAAGGGATTCAGACCTTGATCCATTATCCCGTGGCCCCTCATCTGCAGAAATGTTATAAAGGGAAGATTCCAGTCCGTTTTCCGCTATCAGTTGCTGAACACATCGCCGATCACGAACTTTCCTTACCTATTTCGCCCGTCATGACAGATGAGGAGGTTAATATGGTTATAGATGCGTTAAACCATCCGTTTTAAATATTGTTAACATTATTATAGATTCCTCAATTCCATAATAATGTTAAGATGAAACAACTGCTTGTTCCGATATTGCTTAGCACGCTTATCCCTGTAACCGGGACTGCTGCAGAAAACCGAAGCCTTACCGATATTCATTCCGATTCCACAATGAAATCGGAAAAGATCATATACTTTGGCAAGGGTGATGAACCCTCTCCTGATTCATCAATTGATTTGATAAAAAGGTTTTATGAAGATCAATTCCGCCACTCCCAGGATCCTCTTGCCCCATATTTCCTCTTCATGTCGAAAGATAACACCCTGGCCATGGGAATGGGCGGCTGCGTGAGAATGCGCGGCTACTATGACTGGGGCGGGGCCCTCCCCTCTCCGGGATTTGCGCCCTATCTGATTCCAATGACAGAGAATCCATTGCGTGAAAGATATTTCGGAACCACACCTGCCGGAACATCACTCTTTTTCCGCGTAATCGGCACCAATCGCAAATTAGGGGAATATCAGTTATATATCGAAGCGAACTTCAATGGGTACCAAGCACGCGACTTTCACTTAAAGAAAGCATACGGAGTTATCAATGACTGGACAATCGGTTACGCAAACTCCACATTCAGTGATCCGTCAGCATTGCCTCCTGCAGTGGATGCATCAGGACCAAATGCCAAGATGAGCGCTACAAATGTTTTGGTGAGATGGATGCATAATTTCAAGAAGAAACATTGGACCATAGCCGCTTCTGTGGAGACACCATCCGACCAGGTTCAGCAAATTGCCGGTGAAACAGCGAAGGTGGAACAATATGTTCCGGACTTTGCCATGTTCGGGCAGTATGCCTGGGGCGAATCCAATCATCTCCGTCTTGCGGCGATTTACCGTTCCCTCTCCTACCGCGATCTGATTGCAGGCAAAAATCATTATAAGCCGGGCTGGGGAGTTCAGCTGTCGGGAGTGTGGCATCCGGTTTCTCCCGTAACCTTATACGGAGCAGTGAATTCGGGTTATGGTTATGGCAGTTTGGGAGGCGACTGGCTTATGGGAGATTATGACCTTGTGGCTGATCCCGATAAGAAAGGCACACTGTATGCCCCATTCTGCATCGGAGGTTATTTTGCGGCGCAATATAATTTCACGCATAATATTTTTGCAAGTGCAACCTTCGGAGCCACTCGTTATAATCCCTACAAAGGGGCCGAACCCACGGAATATAAGGAAGGAATGTATATTGCCGCCAATCTGTTCTGGTATCTGACTCCCCGCATATCGTGCGCCGCCGAATTCAATCTCGGCCGTCGTCTTAATCATGACGGAGAATCTCGATGGGCACGAAGGGTCGGTGCAATGGTACAATTCAGTTTCTAAAAAGACATAATCGCCGATTTAAATATCTCATTAAAAAAATTACATATTAATCATTTAAATATTTGTTAATTATGAAAAACACAATCAAAAACGCGGTCGCCAAATTATGGTGGTTTCCGCTAATCACGGGCCTTCTCGCCATAGGTCTGGGTATCTGGTGCCTCTGCTCACCGGAAAGTTCGCTCACACTTTTGGCATACGTGTTCACAGCCATCATGCTTCTTGCCGGAATCATGAATATCAGCTATTCTATCGTCAACACCGCTCCTCACTCAGGCTGGGGCTGGAGCCTTGCTTTAGGATTAATGGAAGTCATTCTTGCATTCTGGCTCTACTCCCTTCCTGTTGACACCCTTATAACGGCATTCATTTATGGGGTGGGAATATATCTTGTAGTGGTTGCCATTAATGCTATATGCCAGTCGTTCATGCTTTATACCCATTTTGGAATGATGACAGCCCTTCTGTTAGTATTCCTCATCTCCACACTTATTTTTGCCTTTATATTCCTTGCAGGCCCGATTGCAGGAGGAATTGCAGTCTGGCTTTATATCGGGATTTCCTTCATCACTTTCGGATGCTACCGCGTGGCCTTAGCTATAAAGATGAATAAGATAAACAGGAAAATGGGACTGTAAATAATCAAAAAAAGAAGATGTGCCGGTATTAATACCGGCACATCTTCTTTTTTATTACTGATTAATCTTTCTATTATCAATTGAGTTTTCCTGCAGTCAAGGACTTTTCTTTCAGAAAGCTTTCTTATAGCTCTTCGAACCCTTCTTCACAATATAGATTCCGGGAACGGCAGGCTTCCCTATCTTCAACCCTTGAAGAGTGAAATATTCCTCTTCTGAGCAGTTGTCAATCACCTCATCCACAACAGTTGCATTCGCAACCGAAAGATCCAGTGTCTTTCTTGCCGACCATTCGCTCTCATTGAATGACTTCACATCGCGAGGAACAGCCTTGATACGGTAGTCATATATCCCGTCAGGCATCAATCCGGTAAGGGTGTGGCTTGTGCCTTCAATTCCGGCAATTGTCATGACATCGCTTCCGGCACGCGTATTATCCGATTCATTCAGATCACCCGTATAAATATCAGCTGATTTCAGATAGAATCTCTTCTTATTACCCTCTGTAGAGATAACCACGCTCATCTTAGAATCTGCAAGTCCGTCAAGAGTCACGACATATTCCTGATATGTACTCGTAAGAGGGACGGTGACTTCATTCAATTGCTTGTAATTCTCATTCACAATAGAAACCACCGCACTGCTCGAGTCATTACCATATTTCTTGGCTGTGAATTTCACAGAGACTTTGCCATCATCGCCACCCATGAATTGGGGCGAGGTAACAATACCGCCCTGCTTAGAGGAACCCAATTTCATTGAATTGTCTTCGATAGCGCCATAGCCATCTATCTCCCAACCATGCTCATCATTATCAAACAGAGTGGAGATCACAAGCTCCGGTCCCGCAGATTCCACGTGCTCTCTCACTTCGAGAGTGAACGTGGCATCGTTTTCCAGACCGCTCTCCCAGTTTATTGTTGCAGAGGTGTTAGACTCAATCTTGTGCTCCGCAAAAACAGGAGTCGAGAGCTTTTCAAGATCACCCTTCATAAGCCAGAATGAGATAGTGCCATCAGAGTTTCTGGTTATATCCGTGACAGGCTTGCCAAGCATTCCTCCGGTGTTAACATTCTGGGCAGGGGCTGAAAGATCTGTAAACTGATTATTCCCGTTATATGGCCATAAATCACCTAAAACGTCTTTCTGATTAAATGAATATTGTCCATATTTATAGTCCATCTTCAAGCTATTGTCTGACGGCACCGGAGTCATTCGCTGGAGTGAGTAATTATTCACAACATTTTGATCCCAGGCATTCTTGCTGTAAGTGACGTGATAGATGAACAATCCTTCGGCAGGCATATAGGTATCCCACCCTTGCTGCTGTCTGTTCTCCAAAATGAAATACTCATTCATATCTTTAGGATTGGTCAATCTGACAGCCTTATCTTTCTCAATCTCCTTTGAGTTGAAAACAGGAAGAGTATAATATGTGTTCCCCTTACCTTCCTCTATATCAATCCAACCCATAAATTCCTTCTCGTATGCAGAATACCCTATGGGAGTATATGAATCATTGTTATAGGAACCATAATCCATCAACGACCAGGGACCCATGCCGAAATGATTCTCATAGTTTGTATCATAATAGTCAGGGAGACCAAGACAATGAGAGAATTCATGACAGAATGTGCCTATTCCATCAATCTTTTTAAGATTGTCACCGTTTAGCTCGTTGAATACGGCAAACTTATCAATCTTCGTATTATCCAGACGGAGATATCTTCCAAATTCCGAACCTGACAGAGACCACTGGCAAGGCCAGATGGAGTTTTCAGCATCCCTGTCATACGAAGAGGCCTCACCGTCGCCGGCATATAGAACTATAAGGACGTCGCACTCTCCGTCACGGTCATTGTCATATAATGAATAATCTATCTTTCCATCAAGGGCTTGCACAGCCTCACCGACCATATTGCCGCAACCTTTGTCATTACCATACACATCATTGCCACCATAATCCGAACGTATCCCGGAAAGAGTGACAGGACCATACACATCATATTGAGGGGTGTATTTTCCGTTCGACTGGTCACGGAAATAGCTGAATGCACTCACTGAGCCATTTACGAAGAAATCGTTAAATGTAGCGAGCGGATCGGCATCCTTAAATTTTTTATCCTTATATTGAACAAGCAGAACCGGAACTCGCGGTGAACCGGTGCTGGGAACCTGCGACCCTGCTCCGCGCGTAGAGACTCTCTTGACTTTACGATTTTCTATCACACCTATTTGCGCAGTTTCCAAAGCGGACACAGAAAGCATAGAGGCCTCTTTTGAAATATAAGCTTTCTCCACATTATCCCTCATCTCAGGATTATGCGCTTTTACATCTGATACCCCCTTAGATGTTTTATAATAGAAATCTCCATCCGCTTCGCGAGCCACTGTGAGCCCGTCGGAAGTGATAAATGTGTGAAAATGCTCGTCACCGAGCAGCCTCACCGTAATCTCCGTTCCATCACTTTGGCGAAATGTGCGCAGATCTCGCTTCGCCGGCACGGCCATCACGCCCAAGGCAGTGGATGAAACAAATGCGGTCAATAGTATTTTTTTAAGATTCATGATGATTTGTTAATGAAAAGTTCGCGTCACCTTTATTTGAGTAGTTAGATTTGAAGCACCTTACTTAAGCGTCTAACATTTCTAAAGCAAAAATAACATAACATTTCCTCAATACAAAACAATTTATGGATTTTTATTAAAATTTTAAAAGTTTTTTAATAGTGCTTAATC
>CAMWXH010000037.1 GCA_947178165.1 uncultured Porphyromonadaceae bacterium
AAGACCGTATTCTTCCGAAGAATCACTAATTTTGCAGTTGCCAGTTGAGAGTAGGTTGAACATTTGCTTAACAAAATGCAAAGATAACATAATTTAATTGTCGTTGCAACCTACCTTCAATCAAAATATTTTTATTAATTTAGCGAAGCCATTTTTATTTAACTGACTTGTCACTTTGAACTCATTTTGATCTAAAAGAATGGGAATGAGTTCCTAAACGTAATTTTTATGCTTTATCTCGAGAAGTTTGTTTTCCCTGACAGGGAACATGATGACCTGCTTGGGGCAGATCCCCGGGGATCGTTTTTTGATGACCATACCTATCCTTTTCATCTCACTTCGGAGATGGGGTTGTGGTCGCTCGATTTTGAACCTATAACCATTCTTTATGGTGGTAACGGGTCGGGCAAATCTACCATTATCAATGTGATTAGCCAGAAATTGAATGCCCAACGGAGGTCGATGTTCAATTCCGGGCCCTATTTTGAGGAGTATGTGGAGAGATGCTACTATAAAGCTACCAGGAATGTGCTTGGCGATACTCCCGGCCGGGGAGCGAGGAAGCCTCAGAAGTATGATATCTCCAAGATTACAACCGTCTTGACCAGCGATGATATCTTTCAGCTGATGTTGGAACAGAGAGAGGAGAATGACAGGAAGCTGCAGAAAGGGAGGTTCCTGATGGATGAGTTCAGGGGGCGGGAACCTCTGCCTCTCCCTAAACATATAAATTTTGAGACAGGCTATAATGTGGACCGTTACTTGGAAAATGTGGAGATAAACAAGGCTAAGGCAGGGAAAAGGTCTTCGTTTAATAAGCTTCTGATCAAGACTGTCGGCAAGATGGAGCGTGGTTTCAGCAATGGGGAGACAGCGTTGATGAAACTTTCTGAGCTTCTGGAGACACCGGGGCTTTATCTGCTCGACGAGCCTGAAAACAGCATGTCGTGTGAATTTCAGATGAAGTTGACGGCCATCATCTCTTATCTTGCGCGCTATGGGAAATGCCAGTTCCTAATCTCCACTCATTCACCATTCGTGCTCTCGATGCAGGATGCAAAGATCTATAATCTTGACCATTATCCGGTGGATGTGTGCAACTGGTGGGAGCTCGAAAATATGAAGCGGTATTTCCAGCTGTTTTATGATGCCAAAGATCGGTTCCTGAAAAATTGATAAATGATAAGGCGGACGCACCTGGGGTACGTCCCTACATTCCTATGAAACAGCATTCTTTGTGAACCTGCATTCCTGCATCGAGCCGAAATCTATGTTGCGGAAGCTCGGAGGCTCCCGCCACGTATGAACTATCTTGGGAGGGCTATGTTTTAACTATGAGGGGATTATCTTCCCCTTACACGTTATTATGGAAAGCACATACGATGAAAATATAGGTGGAAAAAATTTAGATATTAATGAGGAGGGGGTAGAGGAATTTCTTGCCTCCCCCTGGGTCGAAGGGATTGGACCGGCCTACGCTAAGAGGTTGGTGGAACGGTTCGGCACTGATGCCGTCAGGGTGCTCGCCGAAGAGCCTGAACGGGCGGAGGAGGTGAGCGGAATAGGTGCCTCACGTGTGGAGAAAGCCCATGAAAGCCTGAAGAATATCAAGTGGAATATTGATTTGCTGATTTTCCTTTTCTCGTGCGGTCTCAGCGATATGTTTATCGAACGGATTCTTAATAAATATCGCAAGCGTGCCGAGAAGGTGATCCTCTCCGACCCCTATTCAATGGTGGAGGATGTTTGGCAACTCTCCTTTTTCACTGCCGACAAGATTGGTCGCAAGTTGGGCATTCCCAAGGATGATCCTCGACGCATCGAGGGAGCATTGGTTACGGCTGTGAAACATTTCGCCGAGGCCGGTCATCTTTTCGCCACGCAGGAGGAGGCCGTGACCGGTGCGGCAAAAATGACAGGCGTCGAGCCGGAGAAAGTGGCTAAGGAGATAAAGCGCACAGTTGAATCGGGAAGGCTTGTCGAGAGCAGGGGAGGGTTGTATCTCCCTGTGTTCTATACGGCAGAGAAGGAGGGGGCGGAAAGGCTTTCTGAATTGGCTTCTGTCGAGTTTGAGCCTGTGCCGGAGGAGGAATTGCCTGAACGTTCGCAGTTGGGCCATATATATTCTCCCTTGCAACGGGATGCCATAAAGAAGGCTATGGACTATCCAGTTGTGGTGATAACGGGTGGCCCCGGCTCGGGAAAGACCACCGTGGTGAAAGGTATCATCGATATGCTGGAACGTCAGGGGAAGAGGGTGGTGCTTACTGCTCCTACGGGGCGTGCATCAAAACGGTTAAGCCAGCTCACCGGCACCCACGCTTCCACAATCCATAGCCTTTTGGGCTATCGCCAGGGTGAAGGCTACCGCAATAAGAAAATAGATGCTGATGTTCTTATAATCGATGAGAGCTCTATGATGGAGCAGGTGCTTTTCAATCATCTCTTGCAGGCGCTTAAGCCTGGCACGAGGGTGATCCTTGTGGGTGATGCCGACCAGTTGCCGGCCATCGGAGCCGGGGATGTTTTGCGCGACCTGATTGCTTCCGGGCAAGTGCCTGTGGCGCATCTGAATGAGAATTTCCGTCAGTCTGAAGGGAGCCTGATCGCTTCGGGGGCGAGGGCAATCAATAGCGGGGAGGTGCCGCCGTCGGATCCCGAACGCGACTTGATGATTCTGCCGGAGCCAACCGTGGGACGCATTCACGACCGCATCCTTCGTTTGGTTGCTGAAGAATTGCCACAATCTCGGGGCATATCGCCTAAAGAGATTTTGGTTGTCACCCCTCAGCAGATAGGGCGTTTGGGGGCGCGCCAACTCAACGCAGACCTTCAGGAACGCTTGAATCCCGAGGGGCCGGCGTTGCAACGCGGAGCCACTGTCATGCGTCTTGGCGATCCTGTGATGCAGACGGCCAATTCCCGCGAGCGAGGAGTTTATAATGGTGAAATTGGGTGCATAACGGATGTGAAGCCGGAGGAACAGACATTGGAAGTCACTTTCTCCGACGGACGGAAATCGGTATATGCACGCAGTGAACTGAGTGAGCTTACATTGGCTTACGCTACCACGGTTCATAAGCTTCAAGGTTCGGAGGCTAAGAATATCATTATCCCCGTGACGATGGCTCATAAGCCGATGCTCTACCGCAATCTGCTCTACACCGGAGTGAGCCGTGCCACCGACCTTTGCATACTCGTGGGGGAGGAGGATGCAATTCGCTATGCTGTGGAAAACACCCCCTCCGGATCACGCCATTCCAATTTTAAATACAGATTGAGGAGGGAAGAAGACTCGGACAAATCTTCTGTATCTTAAAATTTTATTGGATTAAAGAGGAAGTCCCGATTGGGCTAAATAGTCAAATTTGAATAAGAATATAATTTCGATAGGGATAAGAAGAAAGATCTGATAGGAATAAGAATATAATTTCGATTGGAATAAGGAGAAAGTTCAGATAGGATTAAAAATAGAATTGTGTTGAATCGCGGAACTTATTACTCGCGATGCGATTGTTAGCGCGGATCAACGATAATCCGCTTCATTCCGCATACACAATTAGCATTTATGCTAATTGTGCCGCGATTCATTTCAGGATGTTCAGGAGATAAGTTATAAAAAATCCGCGCTCCATCAGCGTAGAGCCGTCAGGTTGAAAGATCTGCGATGCCCTTTCATCTTTTTTGATATTTATAATCACCTTCTCACTTAATAAGCTATGTCTTTACGCATCCCATAAGGGAGAATACAAATTTATGCTAAATTATTGCGTATGTTCCTTAAATATGCTATATTTGAAAAAAATCATAATGGCACTTCATCCTGATTACATAGACATAGGCAGTGATATCATTGAATCCGTTGCCATATCGTAAAGGGATATATAGGCTGGTGAATGGATTATAGAATCTCTATATTTTTGTCTGATGAAAGTGGTATGTAGGGTTCGATTTCTGTTTATATCTCTTTTGTTTCATGTTTTTTGTTTTTCAGGCAACGCTCAAACAAATAAATATGAAAGTAAAGACTCATTGTTAAAAACCAAAGATAAGAAAAATGTTTCGATGGTGGGCTTTGACGTGAGGCCCTCGTATGCTTTCTCCTCTTTCCTTGACGACGTGCTGAGTGAAAGGCTGTCGATGGAGAATGCACGCAACACCCATTTCGGCACCTCTCTTCACCTTAAATATGGGTTCTCCTATTCACCTGCTTCCGAGGCCGGTCGTCTATATCCCGGAGTTTCGCAAGGGGTAGGAATGGGTGTGAGCCTGTTCGATTACCGCAAATCAATCGGAACCCCGGTCTCATTATATCTCTTCCAGACAGCCCCTATTGTCAATTTTAACGACCGCCTTAGTCTTGACTATGAATGGAATTTCGGCCCATCGATGGGATGGAAGCCATCTGATGGTCACACAGCTTCCTCCAATCTTATCGTAGGCTCACGAATGAATGCATATATCAACCTCGGTCTTGGAGTGAACTGGAAACTTACTCCCGATTATTCACTTGTCGCCGGTTTCGATCTTACTCATTTCTCCGACGGCAACACCTCCTTCCCCAATCCCGGCGTGAATCTTCTCGGACTCCGGGTGGGAGTGAGCCGGACATTCGGCAAGAGGGTTAAAGGCACGCCATTCCGGTCTGATTCCCTTTTCAGGCATCATCTCTTAAGTTACGACCTCACAGGCTATGGAGCGTGGCGTAAGCGTGTGTATCGGGGAGGGGAGACCCCGGTATTGTTGAGTGGGCATTTTGCTGTGGCCGGCCTAAGCTTTGCCCCCATGTGTGATATCAAAAGATATTTCCGTGCCGGACTCTCGGCCGACTTCCAATGGGATGAAAGCACCGACCTTAAGCGCTATCATATCAGTGGCGACACGTCGGAAGAAATCCGTTTCTCGCGGCCTCCATTTTTTAGCCAGTTGAGTGCAGGCTTATCCGCGCGTGCCGAACTTGTCATGCCCATCTTTTCCGTGAACGTTGGCATCGGCTATAACTTCATAGGCCCCGAAGAAGCGCGAGCCTCCTACCAGATGGCCAACCTTAAAATCTATCTCACCCGCTCCATTTACCTCAACATCGGTTACCAATTGCAGAACTTCCAGCGCCAGAGCAACCTCATGTTAGGCCTCGGCTATACCCTCCGCTCCAACCGGGAGAAAAGCACCTTGCTGTTGGGGAGATAAATTTTTGGAGAATTCTCTCGTTTTCAAGTTTATTCGATATAATATCGCCTTTTTAAATATATATTAACTTTGAGATGCCTATTTTAGGCAGTTGTTGCCATTATATTTGTGGCACAATATTTCTTTAAAACATATCTAAGTATAATGTGCGAGAATCCTACAATATCTCATCTTTATTTTGATTCTGGATGGCATATTCAGACAAATGCCGAACACTGTAATGGAGTTGCGGAGTTTGCCGCAGAATTTGCGTCGGAGTTCGGTATGGAAACGTGGGGTAGAATGATAGGGATTCTTCATGACAGGGGAAAGGAAGGCGAGGGTTTTCAGGCACATATAAAGAGGATGTCGGGCTATGATCCCGATGCATCATCAAATTTACCGAGTCACCATAGCCTGGTAGGTGCTAAAGTTGCCCATTTCATCCCTTCTGTGGATCAGCTTTATTGGCTATCAAACTGCATTGCCGGTCATCATCGTGGTTTATACAATAATGATGAGCTTGAGAGGGCTCTTGAAAAAGAAACTTTAGAGGAGATAAGTGGAAGCTTGCCTGATATAAAATTGCATCTACCTGAATTCAAACTTCAACCCGAAGACTCATCTCATTTGACGAGGATGCTCTTCTCATGTCTGGTCGATGCCGATTGGCTTGACACGGAACGGTTTATGTCGCCTGCCCATTATGAAAAGCGGGGGCAATTTGCCTCCATCCCTCAACTTAAGCTACATTTAGATAGCTATCTTAATGGACTCCATACAGCAGTTCAGAGTGATCTCAATAAGATACGAACACAGATACAGAATCGTTGTATGGAGGAAGCTGCGCAAGCTCCGGGATTTTATAGCCTCACTGTACCAACCGGAGGAGGAAAAACGATTGCATCGATTGTATGGGCATTGAATCATGCGGTGAAATATAATAAAAAGCGTATAATCATAGCCATACCTTTTACGAGCATAATAGTGCAGACTGCAGAGGTATTGAAGAGAATATTCGGGGAAGATAATGTAATTGAACATCATAGTGCTTTGAATGAGAAGGTCACTGATGAAAGATCGCGTTTGGCTTGCGAGAATTGGGATGCTCCCATAGTTGTTACAACCAATGTTCAATTTTTTGAGTCTTTGTTCGCTAACAGCCCGACAGCCTGCCGCAAACTTCATTCGATTTGCAACAGTGTTGTGATTCTTGACGAGGTACAAACCCTTCCTTTGACATTTCTACAGCCTATAGTGGAGGGGATGCAGACATATTCAAGATTATTCAAAACATCATTCCTTTTCACCACCGCTACTCAGCCTCTGCTGAGTGGGATACATAACGGAAGTTCCGGATCTGTGTTCAGAGGCATTGCGGATGGAGGGGTAAGGGAGATTATGCCACTTGGGTTTGATCTTCATAATCGCCTTCGAAGAGTTGATATCGAATTCCTAAAACCTACATTCAGTTATGAGGGATTGGGTGAAAAAATTTCATCATTCAGAAAGATGTTGTGTGTGGTCAACACGCGCAAACACGCAATAGAGTTATTTAATTCCTTAACACCATTGGATGAAGTTGAAGATTTTCATTTGTCAAGATATATGTGCGGAGTGCATATCCTGTCGGTAATAGACAAAATAAAAGCTTTGTTGAAGGAGAATAAGAAAGGTGTGCGCGTTATCGCCACGCAGCTTATTGAAGCAGGTGTGGATATAGATTTTCCTGTTGTATTCCGGCAGATTAGTGGATTGGATTCTATATTGCAGGCAGCAGGAAGATGTAACCGTGAAGGCAAAGAGAAAATTGGGAAAACATACGTATTCTCATTTGATAAAGATAGGGGCTTAGGGATGATGGGATTTGCAACAGATGTCATGAAAGATATTATATCCCTTAATCCTGATATGGATTGCTTCGATCCGGCCTCTATTTCCTTATATTATAAGAAGCTATATAGTCGCACCCCTTATTTTGATAAGGAGAGGATCGGAATGTTGCAGAATAATCCTTTAAACTGTCAATTTGAGGAAATAGCAAGTAAATTTCACCTTATAGATGAGACTGGAATTAATATTATTGTTAATTTTGGAGAGTCGGAGAAATTAGTGAAGAATTTGAGGAAGTATGGACCTTCACGTAAATTGTCAAGAGAATTGGGACGTTACAGTATAAATGTGCCCCTTCATCTGTTTAAAAGCTTGGAATCCGGCGGATTGATAGACGAACCCTATAAGGGATTCTTTTTTATCCCCTTTAAGGAGCAATATGATCTTAAGACAGGGCTCAGGGTTGATAACAGCTTTTTGGAGCAAAACTTTATTATCTGATTACTGAATACAATAAATATGGAACATCAGGAATATGAAGACAAGGAATATGGGATAGAGGTATGGGGAGACTATGCATGTTTCACTCGTCCTGAATTCAAAGTGGAGAGGGTGAGTTATGATATCATAACCCCGTCAGCGGCTCGTAATATATTCCAGGCAATATTTTGGAAGCCTGCCATTGAATGGGAAATCACAAGAATAGAAGTGGTCAATCCAATTAAGTGGATGTCAATACGCCGTAATGAGGTCGGTGCGGTCGGAGTTGGTAAGGCTACTGCCACCCCTATAATTGCTACGGATAAACGCCAGCAGAAAAATACTATGATGCTTAGGGATGTAAAATATCGAATTTATGCCCGGCTGCGTTATATTCCTCCCCGTAAACGTAAAGGGCCGGCTGCCCGTGAGTCCGGTCCGGATGAAAATCCTAAGAAATATCAGGAGATGTTTGAAAGAAGGGCATCCAAAGGTCAATTTTTCACGGCTCCTTATCTCGGTACACGGGAATGTAGTGCGTTTTATAGGCTCTTAAATCAGGATGAGAAAGGAGGACCTGATCTTATCAACGAAACAAAAGATTTAGGTTTTATGCTATATGATCTTGATTTTTCTGATCCAAAGAATATAACTCCGATGTTCTATCGCGCCAAGATGGAGAGAGGTATTATAGAAGTACCGGATAAAGATAGTGAGGAGGTTATGAGATGATACTTGAAAGTCTATATAAATATGCTCAAGCCCATTCCGACGAATTGCCGCCTGCCGGGATGGAGTGGAAGGAGATAGAATATGTAATCGTAATTGATGAGAAGGGTAAATTCATAAGATTCGAATCAAAACGCTTGGATAAGAAGAAATGTGTATCATTCCTTGTGGCAAAGGAGATTAAACGAACTTCGAATCTTACATCAAATATATTGTGGGATAAAGGGAAATATGTACTTGGAATAGGTAATGGTACTGAAATTTGTCATGAGCTATTTGTTGGGATCATACGCGATATAGCAGCTAAACATCCTGATCATACATCCATACAGGCGCTCAGACAGTATTATGATGTCCCACAAGCGGAAATAGAATGTTTAATGCAGCAAGATCCTCTATACGAGGAGATAATAAACAATCTTGGAGCCAATATGAGTTTTAGATTGGCGTTGGAAGATGAGTTGATTGCAGAAGATAATAATTTGATTAAAAGCTTGAATAATGATTCCATTAAAGATTTACCTGAGGGAGTGTGTCTTGTGACAGGTAAGAAGGGACCAATTGTCAGGCTTTTTACCGCAACACCATTGCCAGGAACTCAATCTACCGCTGCACTTGTAGCAATGCAGACTGATTCTGGCTATGATTCCTATGGAAAGTCGCAGGTCTTCAATTCTCCCATATCGGTGGAAGCGGAAAGCGCTATAAGTTCTGTATTAAAGAAATTCTTAGGTAAGGAATCAGTTAATAAGATTCGTCTGGGCAACCGAATGTTTCTCTTTTGGGGGAGTGGAGATAAGGGTATATCCACAGACGTGGAGAGGGGATTGATGAGTCTTTTTCAATTTCCTGATAAGAAACAGGAGGCATTCTCGATGGAGAACATCGAGAAGGTTTCAAAGCTGTTCAAATCGATATTCTCCGGCGAAATAAAAACAACTCTTGATGATAGTTTCCACATCCTTGGGCTTGCCCCGAATACCGGAAGAATTGCTGTTGTGATGTGGATGGACAGCAAGTTGAAGGACTTTGCATTTAAAATACTTGAGCATTTTCAGGATATGGAAATTGTGGACAATAGGAAACTTGAAAAAAGAAAACCATACGTGGGAGTGTATTCAATAATATCTGCTGCCACCATAGGGGGGAAGATCAGTGATGCGCTTCCTCGTCTTGTGGAGGAAACCGTGAAAGCGGTGATCAATGGTTCGGCTTACCCCTATCCACTCTATATGAGTACGCTCCAAAGAATACGAGCCGAACTTTCCGAGAAAGGTGTCACTCTTTCCGAGAAAGGTGTCACTGTAGAACGTGCAGCTTTCCTTAAAGCTTATATAAATCGAAATGAAAAATATAAAAATCAAAATAAACCATTGACAGTTATGCTTGATAAAGAAAACTCAAATCCCGGCTATCTGTGTGGACGACTCACAGCAGTTTTGGAGAAAATCCAGACAGATGTTAATTCAGGCGATTCCATCCGCACACGCTATATGGGTGCGGCATCATCGACTCCGGCGGCAGTGCTTCCGGCAATGCTCAATCTATCTCTTCATCATTCAGAGAAATTGAGCGAGGGGAGCAGGATATATTACGAACAGCTCAAACAGGAGATACTTGACAAAATATCCGGTGCGGGTTTCTCCGCCACTCTTGATCTTGCTGACCAAGGGCGCTTCTTTGTTGGTTATTATCATCAACGTGCAGATTTGTTTACAAAAAAAGAAAAATAAAATAAAGACAATATGGCTGAATTAGAAAAAAGAATAGATTTCATCTACATCTTTGATGTGCAGGATGGCAACCCCAATGGAGATCCCGATGCGGCAAATCTCCCGAGAGTAGATGCAGAGACCGGTCACGGACTTGTGACAGATGTATGTCTCAAACGAAAGATCCGCAATTATGTGGAGGTGGCGAAAGGTGCAGATCCCAATTATCAGATCTTTATAAAAGAGGCTGCTGTGCTCGATAATCTTGTAGAGGCTATCTATAAGAAGGAGGAGGTGAAGCATGCCGAGAAGGCAGAGCAGAAAGACAAGGCTAAGGCTGCCCTCTGCGCCAAATACTATGACATCCGCACTTTCGGGGCCGTGATAGCCACAACAGGTAAGAAGGACCAAGTTAGAGGTGCCGTACAGTTTACTTTTGGTAGGTCTGCGGATCCTATTGTGAGTCTCAACCATGCCATTACCAGAATGGCGGTGACCAAGGAAAGTGAAAGAAAAAAAGAATGCGCGATAGGAAGGAAGGCCACTGTGCCTTACGGACTCTATGTGTGCCATGGCTTTGTGAATGTCAACCTTGCCAATCAGACAGGATTCAATGATGCTGATCTCAAGCTCCTCTGGGATGCGCTCATCAATATGTTCGACAACGATCGTTCGGCATCCAGAGGTTTGATGTCGGCGCGTAAGCTGATTGCGTTCGAACATGAATCGAAACTTGGGAATGCTCCTGCCAACATTCTATTTGACTTGGTGGATGTCAAGAAAAAGGATGGTATAGTCTCTCCTCGCTCTTATAGCGACTATGAGATTACCATAGACCGGAACCATCTTCCGCAAGGTGTTAAAATAAATGAGCTCATCTAATCTTTCAAGATATGATGAAGAAGAAATGCTTCAATTGGCGGGGATACAACATTATATGTTTTGTCCCCGACAATGGGCATTGATTCATATTGAACAGGTTTGGGAGGAGAATTATCTCACCACGGAAGGATCGCTACTGCATCAAAATGTGGATAATCCCTTTATGCGAGAAACCGGGCACACAGATGTCTTGACGCTAAGAGGGCTTCGTATATCTTCTTCTCAGCTTGGCATATCGGGCATTGCAGATGCTCTCGAAATTCATCCTTACGATGATGCCCCTAAAGGAAAGGCCGACATACTTAAAAACAAGCGATATGAGGCTTTGCCGGTGGAATATAAAAGAGGAAAACCCAAGATAAACGACTGTGACCGAATGCAAGTGGCGGCTCAATGTGTACTTTTGGAAGAGATGTTGGGTATCCCAATTCATAGAGGTGCAATATTTTACTGGGAAACTCGTCACAGAGAATATGTGAATGTAGATCAGGAGATGAAGGGGAGGGTCGTAAAAATATGCGCGGAGATGCACGAGATATTCCAAAGTAGAAGAATGCCGATTGCTGTTAAAAGGAGGGAGTGTCGCAGTTGTTCGCTATACGACCAATGTTTGCCGTCATTACAAGGGAAAAGCGTAAAGAAATATTTAAAAGATTCCATAGATAACCTTGAACTCATATAATTCTATCTATGAAAAAATTACTTAACACCCTTTATGTCACTACTTCAAATTCTTATTTAAGTAAAGATAATCAGAATGTGGTGGTCTCATCGGAGGGGAAAGAATTATTCAGGATTCCAATTCATAACATAGAATCCATAATAACTTTCGGATATCAAGGAGCCAGTCCCGGTGTAATGCAGTTGTGTACCCAACAAGGAGTGGCCCTTTCTTTTTTTACTCCCCATGGACGATTTATAGCAAGAGTCCAAGGAGGGGTAAAGGGTAACATTCTTTTAAGAACTCGGCAATATGAGGTGATGAATGACGAGTCGGGAAAAGGTTTCTTAGCCTCGCGATTCATTTACGGGAAAATATACAATACCAGGGCAATTCTAAGGAGATTCATAAGAGACTATTCCAATATAAGGGAGGTGAATGAGATTGAGAATACGGCGAACGAACTCAAGCAATATTGTAAAAAGGTATTATCGCTCAGTGATTTGGATACAATCAGAGGCATAGAAGGGACTGCTGCGGCAAGTTATTTCAATGTATTCCCGAATCTTATGTTGAATCAGGATAAAACATTTCATTTCAATGGAAGGACACGCCGGCCTCCCAGAGACTCTGTAAATGCTATGTTATCCTTCGGCTATTCCCTTTTAGCAAACGATTGTGCCTCTGCATTAGAAGGAGTGGGGTTGGATCCTGCGGCTGGTATGTTACATTCTCTACGACCCGGAAGAAATTCATTAGCCTTGGATCTTATGGAAGAGATGAGAGGATATATGGTCGATAGGTTTGTCATATCTTTGGTGAACACCAAACAGATTTCCTCTGCTGACTTTAAGATTCACACCAGTCGGGACTCATTATCTCAGACTTCAGTAATATTCACTGAAACTGGTTTAAAGAAATTTCTTTCGGCATGGCAGGCTCGGAAGAAGACAGAATTCACGCATCCATATTTGCAAGAAAAGATAAGAATAGGTCTTTTACCGCATGTTCAAGCCATGCTTCTTTCCCGCTATTTGCGGGGAGATATTGAAGATTATCCTGTTTTCTTGATAAAATAACTAATTGTTATGTACGTTCTAATAACATACGATGTTAAAACATCAGAAGCTGAGGGACGGAAACGTCTTCGTAAAGTTGCCAAATGTTGTCAGCAATATGGACAGCGGGTTCAGGATTCTGTATTTGAATGTTTGGTAGATGGATCCTCTTTTGTAAAATTGCGTGGAGAGCTGTTATCCGTTATTGATGTAGAATTAGACTCCATAAGAATATATCATATGGGGAAAAATTATCAGTCAAAAATAGAGCAATACGGTAAGGAGACCTCTTATAAAATAGAAGGAGAATTGATAGTATGATATGGGCTGCGAAGTGTAAGCGACACAAAATTTGCGGATTCGTCGCATCACTTGATTAACAGTCAATTATATTGCAAATCGGTATAAAAGGCTTCAAAATGAACCAAATATAATTATTGTTCGCGCAGTTATAGTTATAACATATTGGAAATAAAGCCATAAAATGGCTAACTGTCGCACCCTGTGTGGGTGCGTGAATTGAAACGAGTATGGACACGACAACGAACTTTTGAGCGTGAGTCGCACCCTGTGTGGGTGCGTGAATTGAAACAAATATGGACATGACGGCAAGCGTCGATAACCTTGGTCGCACCCTGTGTGGGTGCGTGAATTGAAACAGCACCGAGATACCTGCGATGACTGACACTAACCGTCGCACCCTGTGTGGGTGCGTGAATTGAAACATTGCGATTGAAAGCGCATCAGTGAGAGCCTTCGTCGCACCCTGTGTGGGTGCGTGAATTGAAACGTTACTCCCGACGGCAAGGAACAGCATGATGTCAGTCGCACCCTGTGTGGGTGCGTGAATTGAAACCTTATTAAAGAAAAGTTATTCCGATGGAAATTCGGGTCGCACCCTGTGTGGGTGCGTGAATTGAAACCCTGCAAGCACCTCTATGTCCTCGACTGATACAGGTCGCACCCTGTGTGGGTGCGTGAATTGAAACATGTCGATACTGATCAGGGAGAAGGTGAAGCTCGAGTCGCACCCTGTGTGGGTGCGTGAATTGAAACGATGCGCGAGTCACACAAGTATGATGCCTCCGAGTCGCACCCTGTGTGGGTGGGTGAATTGAAACATCACGCAGTCCGAGAAGAAAGTGGCCCGGCGCGTCGCACCCTGTGGGGTGCGTGAATTGAAACCTGCTCGCCTAAGTGAGCGAATTGTGGCCAATAGTCGCACCCTCTGGAGGTGCGTGAATTGAAACCTCACTGGTATATGCGTAGGCGTGGAGAAAGTAAGTCGCACCCTGTGTGGGTGGGTGAATTGAAACAGAAAAGGAGGTTGATACCATTAAAAGTATATGATGATTGAAGATTATAAGAGGGAGAAAAATTAGAATATTATGTTGACACTTAATAAATCGTTTTTTTCATTAATCTATTGTAAACTTATTAGCCATTTGGCTCCAAACCCAATTACAATTGCGATAGTAAAGCTTACAAGTGTACCTATTAAAACATATTCTGTGAGTTTTAGATCTCTTGCATGGTTGAGCTCGCCAAATCGGAATATAGATTTTGCAGCTAAAAGAAATCCAATTCCCCCAACATTATTAGTGAATATAAAAGTTATGATGAGTATTCGTTCCAGAAATCCTATCCATTTCCCAGCATTGGGTAACCCCTGTAACGTAGCTCCATTGGGTATCCAGCCTTCGTGTTCAATAAACAATTTAATTAATATCGAAGTTGGTGATAAAACTGCTATGTAGGATGTTAGTATGACCCAGAAGGAGAAGGGCAGGAAAGTTGTAAAAGAATTCAGATAATTACTTTTGAATATAAGTATCCACCATATCCCTACGATAACCATATAGTGTGCACATTGGTCTATAATGAAGCTTGAGAGTTTTTTCCCACCATATCTAACTTTTACAAAATCTATTATGAAATGAAAAATAAATATGCTAAAGGGAACAGGCCAGAGTGTCCATTTGGCAATAAATAGATATGACAATAGAGCCTGAATACCACTGTGAATTGTCAATCCTGATAACCTTGTTGTTAGGTTGTCACAGTATTTCATCTTACATAGCCTGTCTGTCTGGAAAATGAAATCTCCGAACAGGTGGGCTGAAATCAATTGTATAAGTAACGTAATCATTGGCTCTTTAAATGATTGTTTAATAAATGTTCATATCTATGAATATACGCCTCGATAAGTTCCTCTTTTGAAGCCTTTAAGGATTTATCAACCATTTGTCGAGAGATGTTGAGCTCTTGTGATAATTCCATATGACTTTTATTTTCAACAAGGCTCATTAAAATTATTTTACTTTGATTTTGAGACCATGAACTTACAATGTCATCAGCAAAGGCTGTAAGAAGTTTTAGTTCCTCGTTCACATCATGCCACGGTGTTCGCACTTCAAGTCTTGATTTAGTCATGTTGTCGAGTGCTCTTCCTGATAAACGATATGCCTCCCCATCGCTGGTTGATAAAGAGTCAGATTGATAATCCAGAGTGCCTACGCCCAAGGCAATTCTGGCATCCAAAACCTGATTTGTGCTGCCCATCCTATGAGAGCGTAACCATGCTCTTGTTGCAAGTGCGCAGCGCAAGGCTGAACTGGCTTTTGTAATGCTTATCTGGAAACTATCCCCTCTAAAAATCTCAAAGACTACTTTATCAACTGAATTAAGTATTTGAGGCAAATGCTCTAATTGTTCAATCATATATACCCTGTCTTCCATTGTTAGTTGGGTGGAATGGATAATATCTCCTGTAATTATTGCTCCTAATTTCATGTGTATGCCTTATTTGCTGCTAATTTAGAAATAAATTTATAGTTATGCAACCTTTTTTGGTTGCATAACTAAAATGCAACCAAAAAAGGTTGCATTTTAGTAGAACTAATAGTAAGGAGAATTATTAATTTTACAGTTGTCAGTTGAGAGTAGGCTTCCGGCTACCAATGGCAAACGCAACGAAAGCATTAAATTCGTGAGATAAAGCAAGTTTTATCGTCAATCACCTTACGGAAAAAGCTTCCGATCCGAAATATGGGGTCGGAAGCTTTTTCTTAGGAAGATTTCTATTGTGTCTTCTTGCCGAACAGGAAGCGGAGGGGACGGTTCACGCGGGCGGCCCAGGCTGATTCTTCGTGAGGAGCTCCATAGTCGATGTAGCTGTCAAGGTTCTTGCCATACTGATACCCTTTCTCCTGGGCTTTCAGGAGGGCTTTCGTTTCCCACGGGCCATAGTAGAAATCTATGGTGGAGGTGCCGTGATCAAAATAGAGGCGGTGGGTGGCCGGGTCGGGGAGGGCACTTTCAACGTAACTTATCATCGCATCGCCGAATCTGTTGCCGGCATCGAGAGTGCCATACCAATGTGTGGAGAGGCACCCCGCGCCCCCGAACACATCCGGATACTGGCAGATAAGATATAACGACATCAGTCCTCCCATACTCGAACCCATCACTGACGTGTGTTCACGGTCTGAAAGGGTAGGATATGAGGAATCAATCAGGGGCTTGAGCGTGCTGACTACGAACTCAGCATACTTGTCTCCTAAGACAGGTTTCCCTTCCAGTTTCACTTCCGCCATAAGGTCTTCGAGTCCTGCATCTTTCACAGCCTGCAGGGGCATAAGCTGGGAAACTCTGGTTGCGGGATCACTGTGAATACCGACGATAATCATTGGTTCGATTTCGCCTTGCTCAATCATGCGGCAAGGGGTGACATCCATCTCCCATGACTGATTATTCCAAGTGGTGGAGGCATCGAAGAGGTTTTGACCGTCGTGCATATAAAGCACAGGATATCGCTTCTCGGCATCGAAACCGGATGGTAACCATACATCCACGTCAATAGTGTCATTGAGTTGCGGAGACACCACTTCGAGACGTTGAATTGTTCCGCATTCCGCTTTCTGAAGAGGAGAGGAGGCATAAGATGACATACACAGCCCAATGCTTAAGCCACCAAAAATTAAACATGTCGTTACTTTCATGGCAATTTTTTTATTTACAATAACCCTGCCATATAGACAGGAAGATAAATTATTGAATCTTCTTTACGCAGATCCTTTGTGTATAGAAGATAAGATTGTCCAATTCTGGAAGAATATTTTTTTTTAAATTCATCAAGAGACTTATGAGATTTATATCCGGATGATTTTACTTCTATCGGATAAATCTTGTCTTTCCTACTCAAAAGAAAATCTATTTCGTAGCTTCGGGGTTCAGATTCTTCGGAGGAGGATATCTTGAATGTGTTGTAATAAAGTGAATGTCCGGCAGTTTTCAAAAGTTGAGCCACGACATTCTCATAAACATAACCCAAATCTGTAGCAAGTTTATCAGAAAGTAATTTTTTATAAATTATATTTTCGGTATAATCTTTGTCCATAAATGCCAAAGTGATGAATAGACCGGTGTCTGCGAGAAACATTTTGAAGAAATCATAACCGGCATGTAAAGCAAACCCTACGCCGGGATCATTGGCATGGAAAGCAAAATTAACAGTCCGTGAATCATCAATGTCAGCAAATACTTCTCCCAATCTTGCCAAACGGGCATGTTCAATTACGTCCCCTATCCTATATCTAAGTGTGTTACGTGCCAATTCCGCAGGGATGGAGCGGAATATAGTGGCCGCTCTTCCTTTATCATCAATTTTCCTAAAGTCTTCCAAATATAAATTTAAGATATCTCTTTTAATTTCATCCACTGCCTCAAAATCGGAACTTTGAAGATATTCGGCGATTGCTTGAGGCATGCCTCCCACAAGCATATAAAGTCGAAATAGTCTCATCATCTCTCTATTTGCGGCCTCTCCGAGAGGTTTAAGATTCTCATAGCTGTATCGGATGAGATCAAAAGTGGGTTCTTTCCCTATTGCCCATAAGAATTCTTCAAAATCAAGGGGATACATATTTAGCCTCCTTTCTTCACTTGGGATTAATATGTCCTTGATATTTTTTTTAATAGATATAAGCGAACCAGTTTCAATATACTCGTAACGGCCATCTTTGACAAGATGTTTTATTGCCTGACGTGCCTTTGGACAGAATTGTATTTCATCGAATATAATCACTGAGTTACCCAGGGTTAGTTTAACTCCGGTAAGTGATTGTAAACTCATAAAGAAGTATTGCAGATCATGAGTATAGTCGAATAAATCTAAAATATCGGGACGAATATTAGAGAAATCGATTATTAAATATTTGCTATATTCATTTTTTGCAAATTCTTCTGCAATTGTAGATTTCCCTATTCGTCTGGCACCCTCAATCAAAAGGGCTGTTCGCCCTTTTGATTTCTGTTTCCATTCCTGCATTTTAGAATATATTTTTCTCTTAAATATGGGATAATTCATAAATGGCTGGTTTTGACTGCAAATATATAAAAAATGGCAGGAACGGCAAAATGTTTTGGTGCTAAAATGTACAGGAACGGCAAAATGTTTGAGTGCTAAAATGTACAGGAACGGCAAAATGTTTTGGTGCCGAAATGTACAGGAACGGCAAAATGTTTGGGTGATTAATTCGGCGAAGTCAACATGTCGGTGGAGATAATGAAACTTTCCCTCTCTCCAGTATCGCGCGTGAAAGAAATCTTATCCTTCCCATATCTGAATTTCTTGATAGTGAGAGGGAGGTCGATCTTTACAGCCTGATAGCCATGGTCGCCGCTCTTGGAGAAACTGCTGCTCACGCTTTCAGGTTTGTAATCCTTGCCGTCGATGGTCCACACGATATCTTTCAGGTGAATCTCCTCGTCGGTAAGGAAATGAAAAACAAGATGGGTGCCGTTTACATTATCGATGTGGTTCACCGAAACCAGGAGTGCATCGTCGGCTTTACGCTTACTCTCCGGGTTCAGCTTGCTCTCATTCTTGATAGATTCGCCATCCTTTAGCAATTCAATCTTAATAAGCCCATTGGGGAAAGCGGGATTGTTCTTCACTATTGTCATCGACTTTATTGATGAAGGATTTATAATACTAACGTCATAATCCTCGGCAACTACCACACCGTCAATCTCATATCGAGGTTTCCCCTCAACCGGTTCACTCCCTGCCGTTCTTCCTGAGTGGACTTCTTCACCTCCTGTCATCATCTCTTCGGCGCTCTTATTGGTCATGTCAACATCATTGGGCGATTCATTCTGGGCCATTACCTGTTCCGGCATGATTCCGAGAGAGGAATGTAGGGTATGCCCCGAAGATATCCCCTTGCCGATTTTCACGTTAGGAATCTTTTCGCTAACTTTGCCCTCAGATTCGGAATGGTTAGGGAATGTGATTTCCACCCCCTTGATTTCGCTTGTCAATCTCGCAACGGCAGGAACCGAAAGCAAAGCCACACCGATAGCCACGGCAGGAACCATCATCATTCCTGCCAGACGGCTTTTCACACTTGAATTTTCTTTTTTCATCATAGTTAAACGTGTTTTAAGTTTGCTGTGATTAAGGCTGTCGGCAAGGGTCTGCAAACGCGTGCCGGCAGCCTTTCTTATTAAAAAATATTGATATTCCTTTATGTTAAAGCCCTCATTGATCACGGCCTGGTCAGCCTGAAATTCATGAATGGCGTGTAGTTCCTTGTCCATCATCCAGACGAAAGGATTCCACCACTGCAAGATGCACATGGTGCGTGATAAGGCGAGATCCCCCCAATGCATAAGCCGTATGTGAGCCATTTCATGGGTCAGCAGCATCCTGTTTTTCTCCTCGGCATCCCGGGTGTCAACGTAAATCCTGGTTGCGAAGCTGAAAGGAGAAATATGGCGGCCGGTCACCACATAGGCTCGGAAGCCCCCGATCTCTCTCTCTTGTGCCTTTTTGCTTAACCGCAACAGGCGCAGCAGGCCTATTGCTGTCGCTCCCCCGGTGAGGATCATTCCGCCGAGAGCAATCATCACGATCGCTTCGCTCCAGGTTAAAGGTGATGACTGGCTTGCCGGCTCAATATGGCTCACGCTTGCCATAACGGGGAGTGCCATGGGCGTGGCCACGGGTTCATGTTTAAAAGGGAGTCCGGTTAAGGCAGGGATAATCAGGCATAGCGGATATATGAGCAGGAGGGCGGCCCTCATCAGCGAGAAACATTTCAGCCTCCCCAGCGATAATTTGTATGCCGCAAACATAAGGCTAAGCAAAAGGCTTGCCTCAATCATATATGCCGTGAAAGAACCCATAACGCATCAATCATTTACTTGGATAATAATCATTTCTTCTCGATAATCTCAATCAGCTCCTTCAGTTGCTCAACGGTTAGTTTTTCGTCATCCACAAGAGCTGATACCATGCTTAGCATATTGTTGTTGAAATAGTTTTTCACCACCTCTCCCAGCGTCTTGCGGCTGAAATTCTTTTTAGGGAGGATTGCAAAATACTTATACGACACTCCTGCCGCTTCGTGACCCACATATCCCTTCGCCTCCAGTTGCCTCACAAAAGTGGAGACTGTGTTTACATGGGGTTTGGGCTCGGGCATTCGGTCGAGCATCTCCCTAACGCTCATCTTCCCGCCTTCCCAGAGAAGTCGCATGATCTCCTCCTCTTTGGCTGTCATCATAATTTCCTCCGGCCTCCATTTCCCATCTCCGGCTGACTTGGGGGCTTTATCTTTTCTTCTCATAATTCAGACGCCTCTTTACATCAATAGACACAGTTTTTAACTAAAAAAATAGTTGACTCCTCAAAATTATAACTATTTTTTTAGTTAAGCAAATAAAAAAGGAAATTTTTTATGAAATGTATGAGGATGTGTGTTGGAATATTTTAATCAAGGTATGATTTGAATTGTTTATATTAGGCGGTTTCTGATAAGTTTTTCTTAAATTTGCAATTGAAATGAATATCCATATCGCAATAATCACTAATTTTGATAAATTTGTCTTTAGGAAACTTATTATTGGGTTATAGGGTTATAAGGGTATAAGGTTATAAGGTTATAGAAATTTAAAAATTGTTAGTAAGAATGAAGTTTTCCAAATTAAAATGGGTGGGATTGTGCTTGCTCGCATTCGCATCTTGCGATAAGGGCACTGATATAGATAATCCGGAGGGGCCGCAGGGGAGCGGCACGATGCAGGCCATGAGTCCGGCTGAAAGCAAGGCATTCCTCGAGGAAACCGCCGCGAAGTTCCTGATGAAGTTTAACCCTGAAGATCAGAGGGAGATAATTGAATTGGCGGCCTATTATGATATTACCTACGGCGCCTATAAGCTTCCTGAGAATTTCTATGCAATCTTAGGGCAGATTATCCCCACTCCCGGAAACTACCTTCTTCATCTTTTAAATGCCGCCAAAGGGGATCTGAGTAACCTCACTCGCGCCGCCACGGAGTTTTCATGCGGTGCTGTCTATAAGGAATTATGCGGGATTTATGAGCCGGATGCCGGAACTCAGTCATGGGTTAAGACCGCATCCTCCGATGATATAGAGTTTCAATTCAAGAACCGGAGGGGAGAGCCGGTCGTGATGAAAGTGGCTCAGCAGCGAATGGGCTCCGATGCCCTCAATATGTCGGTCAATCTGACCGAGGGCGGCGTTCAGCTTGCCAATAGCTCAGTGTCATCTTCATTCGATTCTAAAAAGCATACTCTCTCGGCCGATGTCGATGCAAGCCTTATGAATCTTCGCGCTCAGACCGAAATAGAGGGGAAAGACCCGATAGTGGAATCACGTTCCGAATTTTTTGTCAGCAACGAAAAGATGGCCACGGCTTACGCCACCCTTAAAGGCTCCGGCCTTTGCGATCCAGACCGATGGAAAGAGCTTAAGAACACCGAGTCGTTGCTTCTCGACAACCTCATAGGGAAGATGGTAAAGAAGGGTTATTGCGGAGTGGATGTCATGGGTGCCGTTCAGGTGTATGGACAGATGGACTATTACGAGAAGCTTCCTCTTGATATAGCCGGAGAGTACGCAGGCTGGGGCAATACCGACAAAAATATGGTGAAAAATGCTTGTCAAGAAGCGTGCGACCGCCTGAATAAGAATGTAAAGAGTCAGGTGCGCTATAACGGCACCAAGACCGATCAGGCTAAGCTCCTGTTCCAGCCCGTTTATAAGGAATGGGAAACGATGTGGGGCTATTCCGCCACCCCGATGATTCAATTCCCTGACCATTCTGTTTACACTCCGGCTGAATATTTTGCCGGATTTGCCGATATGGCTCCCAAATTGGGCGCATTGCTCGAGGCGTACCAGAAGATTTGGATTGAGGCAAGCATGGGCGCTGTGGAATGAAAAAAGATTTCGATTAGGTGATGGTAATAAAAAGGATTGTATTTTCCGGATTGATCATCTCCGGATTGCTGTTGTGTGAAGGAGTGGCAGAAGCGCAGGAGCAAGCAGAAGAGCTGGAGGAGCTGGTGGTCACCGGTCAGTCGGCCGGACAACGGCTATCCTCCTTGCGATTGGGGGTAGAGAACGTGGAGCTGTCAAAGATGGCTTTGGTGCCCGTGCTTTTCGGAGAGAACGATATAATAAAATCGATTACATTTCTACCCGGTGTGCATAGCGAAGGCGACGGAGCCGGAGGTTTTGAGGTGCGCGGAGGCACATCAGGCCAGAACCTCATACAGCTTGACGGCATGACGCTTTACAGTCCTACTCACGTGATGGGTATATTCTCCACTTTCAGCGACCAGGCAATCGGGCGCGCCACCCTTTACAAAGGCCCTATCCCGGCCTCTTTAGGAGAGGCCTCCTCTTCAGTCCTTGAGACAGCCCTTGTTCCCGGCGACATGGATAGCTACCACGCGGCCGGAACAATCGGAATCCTCGCCGCCAAGATTATGGCCCGTGGCCCGATAGTGAAAGAGAAGCTCTCTTTTGCCGTCACCGCCCGCAGGTCGTATGTCGATGCTTTCCTGAAGATGATACCCAAATATCGGCATGTGGTGATGAATTTTTATGATGTCACTGCCAAGTTCCGCTACAAGCCTCGTCAGGATGATAATATTGATCTCTCCTTCATTGCCAGCCATGACAATATGGCCATAGGCGGCATAATGGGGATGTATTGGGGCAACATAGCCGGCTCCCTCAGCTGGTCGGCACGGCGAGGAGATTCTTGGCGGTTCAACACCACCGGAGCCTACACCTCCTACACCACCAAGATGGAGATGAGCATCATGGATAGCGACCAGATGCTTAAGGAATATATCCGCAACGCATCGGTGAATGAAGCCATCAGCTATGCCATCGACGACGAACGCACGCTTGAATTCGGAGTGCGTTCGGAAATGCTCAGGGTGCAGTCGGCCGATTTCGCCATCAGCGCCAACCGTGTCAGAGACCTCAAAAGCGGATGGGTTAACGCCGGCTGGATAAATTATGAAGGCCTTTTGGCCGGAAACGTTTATCTCTCGGGAGGGATAAGGCTCAATCTTTTTACGTCGCTGTCAGGGAGCTGGTTTCATAAGTTCTATTCTGCGCAGGAGGAAGCTCCCGATTATTCTTCCAAGACCTATATCACTCCCGAACCGCGCGTGAGCCTTAAATGGGTCATCAGCGACAACCATAATGTAAAGGCCGGAGTGTCGCTCACAAGCCAGAGCCTGCATTCCATCAGGTCGAGCGCGACAAGTTTCCCGTTCGACCGCTACGCTCTATCCTCCTCGGGCATAAAGCCTGAACGGACCTGGCAATATGTGGCCGGATATGCCGGGATGACTCCCGACGGTACATTCGATTGGTCGGTGGAGGGATATTACAAGGATATGGATAATGTGTATGACTATCGCGACGGGATGAGTATGTTTTCGCGGCTCAATATTGAGGATATAATATTGGGAGGGAAAGGGAGAAGCTATGGCGCAGAGGTGATGTTTCGCAAGAATACCGGCAAGCTGACAGGCTGGATTTCCTATTCCCTTTCCAAGACGCAGACCAAGATTGCCGGCATCAACGGAGGCCAATGGTATGATGCAACTAACGACCGCCGCCACGACCTGTCGGTTGTCGGGATTTACCGTTTCAACGACCGCTGGTGCCTTTCGGGTTCCTGGATATTTTCTTCGGGCACTCCTCTCACGGCTCCCGACGATAAATATGAGCTGAGCGGAACCACCATCTATTATTACAGCAAGCGGAATGGCTACCGCACCCCCGACACTCATCGTCTCGACCTTTCGGCCACATATACCCACGTGGGGAGGAAACTCACATACGAATGGAGCTTCGGAGTGTATAATCTCTATTGCCGTTATAATCCCTACGTGGTCTATTTCGAGGATGACCCCACCAAGCCTTCAGGTTCGAGGGCAGTGCTGCAGGCAATGTTCGGGGTGATCCCTTCGGTGAGCTATACTTTGCGGTTTTAGGCGCGGTCGGGCCCGGGCCCGGCAGACTTTTTTAGGCCGGGTAGGCGATTTAGGCAATATAGGCAAGATAAGCATTTTTATTCATTATGAAGGCATTTTTAAAGGTATTTTTTAAGACTATATTTTTATTCATCGGGCTTCTTTTGGCGGGATGTGAAAAGGAGCTTGATTTCAAATATCACGATATAGAGCCGATTCTTGTGATTGAAGGCTCTTTGACTCAGACAGGGGCGGAGGTGTCGCTTACCCTCACCACTCCGATGGATGAGCCGATGAATCGTGAACATCTCACTGATGCGGAGGTGATGATTGCAGACCTTACTTCAGGCGAGGATTTCGCTCTTGCTCCCGATTCCGAAGGGGTGTTCATTTCCGATGTGCCGGGGATTGAAGGGCACAGCTATCGGCTTACGGTCAAGAGGGGAGGGGAGGTTTATACATCCGAAAGCATTATGGGTGCGGAGGTGGATATAACCGCGATGGAGTTTAACTGGATAAAGATGCCATACGACTATGTGGCCGTGCTTCAGGTATCTTTTACTGATAACCCTCTCTCCAATGATGATTGCTATTGGTTGAGGGTATATCGCAATGGAGAGGCCTACAAATGGGCCGAGATAAACGATATGCTATCAGCTAATGGAATCATCAATGAGGTAATGATGACCACACGAATGGATCTTGATGAGGAAGATGAAGGGGATAAACTCGAAGATGGAGATGTGATTAAGGCCACGGTTGTGCCTGTGAGCCGGGAGATGTACGATTATCTTGAAGCCCTGAGCGTAGGGAATAGCAATGGGCCGCGGATGTTTGAAGGAGGCTTCTGCCTCGGCTATTTCCTTGCCGCGCCCATCACTGCCAAAGAGATTATTTTCCGGTCGGAAGAGATAAAGTATTTTTGAGTCAGCAGACAGGAACACAATTTAATATAAGACAGTAGGACAGTAGAATAGAAGAGGTGGACGCATCTCGCGCCCACCTCCCCGGGGTAACTTACATATTATTCACTAATCTGCTTATGA
>CAMWXH010000038.1 GCA_947178165.1 uncultured Porphyromonadaceae bacterium
GAGCTAAAAGAGGGAAAATTAGAGATTTTTAAGAAAAAGTGAGAAAAAATTTAAATTTTTTCTCACTTTTTCTTGCACATATAAATATTTAATTGTAGTTTTGCCATTGAAAATAAGAAATTGATTACTTCTGTTGCCGGAAATAAGATATTTGATTTACAAAATTAAGTTTTTCAGGTATTCTTAAAGATTATTGTAAAGCTTCTCTCTTGATACTCGGACCACCCGAAGACAAACGGGCATCTGGAGATAAAGGATGCGGAGGCCGGAGAGCTTAAAGGCGGTTTTTACCGCAGACACAAGAGGAGGCGTAAAAAAGATAGAAAGAGGTCATATAAAATAAGAAATTGAAAACCTTACGTTGCAATTTTTGATAACTGATTGAAATCTTATTTGAATGGTTGTATAGGTCAGATGAGTAATTGCCGGTTCGAGGCATACTCGTTATTGTAATAATCAATTGCTCTGATTGTGAAGGTAGAGGGGAGTGAAACCGGGAAGTCCGGTTATGCTCTCTCTACATAAATTAAAATTGATTGAATTGAAGTTCGTACGTCACAAGATATGAATAAGATGATTTGATTCAACCTAATTTTAATTCAGAAGGAGGCCGATCGCTGAGATTAGCCTCCTTCGCTATTTTTAATCAGACAGGGGGACAGGAGGAACAGGAGAAATATTTAAATCAGACAGGAAGAACAGGAGAATTTTTTTAATCAGACAGGGGGACTTATTTGTCGGATTCGGCTGCCTTGCGAAGGAATTCCTTGAGGAACTTACGGCCTTCCGACACGATGTTGATGCGTTTCTCTTCCATGACTGAGGCTGTGATCTGCTCCCCTTTCTTTATTTTCCACCGTGACCCTCCGAAGCGTATCTTGGGATGAGAGAATTGCCCGAGGATGTTTATTCCGAATGAGAATGGTATGGGAGATTTCTCTACTCCGATGTGATAGTAAAGGTCGCCGTCGAAATTGTTTAGTCCCTCCATTTTCAGGCGGTAACGGTCAACAGCAAATGTGAAGGGGTAGAGCTCAAGGAGATTATCGTGGATGGAGGCGTGAACGTTCATGTCGGCTATGTTTAGCGGACCGCTTTCACGGATTAGGAGCATGCGCGTGATGCGACGTATGAAGGGACTCTGATGCACTGTCAGCCCGTCGCCCTGCAGCCTTATGTCGGCATTGAGCGATGGCACGTTGACATACATATTCGGGAAGGAGAGGAGAGACAGGTTAGCCTCTGCCGAAATATCCCCTTCAAGGTTCTTCATCTGCGGCATCATGAGGAGGAGAGTATGGAAATTTTCGAAGAAACGGACCACATTCACGTCAAGCAACCCGAGGTCGGCTTGCATTCCGATGCGCTGAATGTCGGAAGTGTTGAAATCGAAATTCATAAAGGCATGACCAAAGTCGGCACCAATGCGCAGATCTTCTACGTGGAGATTGCCGTCGCGCAGATGCAGCCCGGTGGTGAGGTCGTAGAGATGGAGATTGGTGTAGCGGGTTTCTTTGGCTGTGGCGTGGATGTCGGCCACAAGATTGCGCGGAATGAGGATGGCTATGGTGTCGGACTCCTGCTTATCGGGTGATGCATTCAGCTGAGCCCCTTTCTTCCCTTTGAGGAAGGAACCGGCAAGCTGATTGAACTGAATGGTATCCATGGCCACATCCAGGTCAAGATAGAGGGGAGCCGGGGTTGGGGAATTGAGGAATTGTCTAAAATTCCTCACGCTCCCTCGCATAGCCATGGCCGAGGATCGGGAACGCATGCGCAGACTCCTGAACACGATAGAATCAAAGGATGCTTCAACATCGAGATTCCGCAAGGTGTTGTTGCCGGGGAAGGAGGGTGTAGAGATATTGCCGCTGTTCACTTTCAGATGCATCCCGGCTTTCCAGCGCGCCATAAAATCGGGTGCCTCTTTGGGGAGGTTCACCCTAAGGAACTGCGGGGAATGGGGTGCGAAAGCGAGAGAAGCCGTATCGGCAAGCCAAGCGGCAGGGATGATATAAGGTTTCACCTTCAGTGGGGAAGAGAGGGGATCGGCCGAGAGGTCGAGTGAGATTCCGGAGAGATTAACCTTATCCTCTCCTGCAATCAAGCCCATCCCTGAGCTTCCGATTGAGATTTTCCCTCCCGAAGTGGAGGAATCCATCTCTCCGTCTATCATTATATCCTTTAGAGAAAGCTTGACTTTATCGGAGGGTATGGCAAGGGATAGCCCCTCCCCTGCTCCGCTGAGGTGAATCTTGTTTGGAAGATTTCCGCCTACCGATTTGCCGTCAATATCTATCTCCAGATTCTTCCCGGATGCAATAATCTTATTTTCTGCAAACTTTCCGGAGAAATTGCTAAGGAGGATCTTGCCATCGAGAATCATGTCGGTCCGGGCGAGCGCTCCCTCGTTTTCAAGTTGCGAGAGGGGCGGAATGCCGCCGCGGAGCACAGCCATAGCCTCCACATTGCCAGTGAGAGAATATGGGCGCAAGAAAGGGAAGGCCTCTGTGAGTTTCCGGAGCATAGCATTTCCCTCCACGGAAGCCTCCACAACGGGATTGCCGAGGAGTTCCGTAAGCCCTGCCCCCACCGTTACATCCATTCCTTCGCCGGAGAGATGGAAAGGGGGTATCACGAAAGAGGAGGCAGAGGGGTTCACTCCATCGAATATGAGGCGCCCCCCGGCTCCTTCGTGGCGCACCACATAGCTTCGGCCATTGCTCATGGTATAGCTCATGTCGCCATCAACGATATTGAAATCCACTTCAGCTGATGGGAGTGCATTTGATGACAAACGCCAAGGGGATGTGAGCCGTGCAGTGGCATTGACCGTGACGGGGGCATCGATGCTCTCGATGGTAGAGAGATCGAATCCGGGAATGTAGGCAAGGATGCGTAGAAGATCGAAATTATCGAAATGCCATGAGAAAGCTTCAAGACGTGAGTCACCTCCAACCTGCATCCGCATATCTATATTGCCGTGCAAAGCCCCGAGATTCACCTTGTATTCGCTTGTGGCAAACCGGAAAGGGTCGAACCCTAAAGCCACGTTTCCACCCAATTCGAATGGAAAGCCACGGAGTATGGAGAGGTCGGCTACCGAAGCATCAACATTTCCTAATATCTTCAACGAATAGGAATCTGAATAGCGTGAACCGCCGGAGGGTGCGAGTATCTTCTTGTTGTCGGCCCTGTCAAGGGAGAGGGCATTTATGGCTACCCGGGCATCCGCGCTGTCGGCTACCGAACGATAAGCTATGGAGCCGGGGTTAAGCAGGCGCACACGGTTGGCCGTGAAACGCGGAATCTTGCTCTTCACCGAATCGGGAGGGACAATGTCGAAATTGGAGAGGGAGTCATTAAGGGCCACGAGATTCAGCTTAAGGGAGCTGATTTCAACATCATGAAGAGATATTTCTCCTTTGAGCAGGGAGAGAAGGTTTATGCCGCCGCTGAAACGGCCTGATGAAGCGAGGAAATCAGCATCTGTTGGGAGAGTGGATTTAAGGGGGGAAGGGATGCTGTCGAATACTCGCGAACGGATAGTCATCGAATCCATCTCTACGCGAAGATGCGGCCAGGAACTCCAGAGCGTGAACCTGATATTGTGGGCATTGACATCGGCGTAAAGGCTGCGGCTTGCCTCGCGGTTCACTATTTCCGTGAGGCGTGCCGGAGTGAGCCACCATGTGGCTCCGGCCAACAGCAGGATGACGAGTGCCACAATTCCTCCGATAGTCCAAGCTGAGATTATGCCTATCTTAGCGGCTAAGGAGCGATGTTTCTTAGGCGTGATAAGCTCAGCGGGCTCAGTGGGCGTTATAGGCAATTTAGGCATTATAGGCAATTTAGGAGAAATGGGCTTTTATAAGGGATTCAGGCATTATAAGCTTTTTTGTCTATTTCTTTTTTGCCTTTCGTTTTGCGGGCGCCGGAGCTTCCATCAGTTCCTTCACCTGTTCGAGAGTGAGCGAAGCCGGATCGGTGCCTTTGGGAATCTTATAATTTACGGCCTTTCGGGCACCCTCCTTCTTATAGGCTATATAGGGTCCGAAACGGCCATTGAGGATCTCCAGGCCGGGCATCTCATCAAAGGTCTTGATAAGACGGTTGGCATCGGCTTCACGTTTGGCGCGAATAAGCTCCTCGGCCTCTTCGAGGGTGATGGTCTGCGGAGCCATCTCCTTAGGGATTGACACATATTCCTTCCCTATCTGCACGTATGGCCCGAAGCGGCCAATGGCGGCCTTTACCTCCTCCCCTTCCAGTTGGCCGAGCACACGCGGAAGCTCGAAAAGCTTCAGAGCCTCTTCAAGGGTGATGTCGTATATGCTCTGCCCGGCGTTAAGGCTGGCAAAGAGAGGTTTCTCTTCGTCGGTGGCCTCCCCTATCTGCACCACAGGGCCAAAACGACCGATCTTGACAGATACAGGCCTGCCCGATTCGGGGTCGGTGCCAAGAAGGCGTTCACCTACCTTATGTTCGGTGCGCATTGCATTCACGCGGTCGATAGAGGGATGAAAATCGCCATAAAAGCCGGAAAGCTCATTCTTCCAGCCTAACTTGCCCTCCGCAATCTCATCAAATTTCTCCTCCACGCGGGCGGTGAAATTATAGTCGAGGATGTCGGGGAAATTGTCGGTGAGGAAATCATTCACCACCATGCCGACATCTGTAGGTATAAGCTTCCCTTTCTCACTGCCGGCCATCTCGGTGAGGGTTTCGGAGGTGATTTTTCCATCTTTAAGGGTGATTACGTCATATTCTCGCGGTTCGCCGCGTTTTTCGCCATGGCGAATGTAATCTCGTTCCTGAATGGTGGATATTGTAGGGGCGTAGGTGGAAGGACGGCCTATTCCGAGGTCTTCCATCTTCTTTACCAATGATGCCTCAGTATAACGGGCCGGCGGAAGCGTGAAGCGCTCAGTGGCAGTAATCTGCACATCAGATAGCTTCTTCCCTTTCTCCACTTTCGGCAGGAGGCCGCTTTCATCGGCGGAATCGGCTCCGTAAGCTTTCATGAAGCCTTCAAAAGTGATCACCTCCCCTTCGGCACGAAATTCCTCGCCCGTTCCCTTTCCGTTACGGCGCACCTCGATATCCACATTGGTCTTTTCAAGGAGGGCATCGCTCATCTGAGAGGCCACGGCACGCTTCCATATAAGGTCGTAAAGGCGGCGTTCACGTTCATCTCCGGGTATGTCGCGGTTGGTGATATAGGTGGGACGGATAGCTTCGTGAGCTTCCTGGGCACCCTTTGAATGAGTATGATAATGGCGTTCCTTGTGATATTCCTTGCCATAATCCTCCACCACTACCCCCTTTATATCGCGGATGGCAAGTGCGGAGAGATTGGTGGAATCGGTACGCATATATGTGATGCGACCCTCCTCATAAAGCTTCTGCGCGGTGCGCATTGTCTGCTTCACGGAGAATCCAAGTCGCTTTCCGGCCTCCTGCTGGAGAGTGGAGGTGGTGAAGGGTGGAGCCGGTGAACGTTTCACAGGCTTCACGGCCACTTCCGAAACCTCAAACTCTGCATCTGCGCATTCCTGCAGGAGCCTTTCGGCCGTCTGCTTATCATCGATTCGATGTTTGAGTTCGGCTTTCATCTCCTCCCCACCGGCGGTTGAGAAGATTCCATTCACGCGATAATATGGCTCAGGAGAGAAGGCGTCAATCTCCTTCTCGCGTTCGCAGATGAGCCGCACGGCCACACTCTGCACGCGTCCGGCAGAGAGGGCCGGCTTGATCTTTTTCCAAAGCACGGGTGAAAGCTCGAATCCTACAATCCGGTCGAGCACACGTCGGGCCTGCTGTGCATTTACACGGTCAATGTCGATAGTGCGCGGATTTGCGATAGCTTCAAGAATGGCCGGCTTCGTGATTTCGTGGAAGACGATTCGCTTTGTCTTTTCGGGATCCAGACCGAGCACTTCAGCGAGATGCCATGCAATGGCCTCCCCTTCGCGGTCCTCATCGGAAGCGAGCCATACAGTGTCGGCCTTGGCGGCCTCAGCCTTCAATGCACGCACCACATCACGTTTCTCTGCCGGTATCTCATAGACGGGGGAGAAATCCTTGTCAATCTCCACGCTCATCCCTTTCGACTTCAGATCGCGGATATGACCGATGCTCGACATCACCTTATAGTCGGGTCCTAAAAATTTCTCTATGGTCTTCGCCTTGGCCGGCGACTCTACTATCACAAGGTTTTTCATCCGATGCAACTATATTATAGTCTTATTTCTTTTTGGCTTTGAGGGTGTTCATCATGAGTGAGCAGATGGTCATAGGGCCCACGCCTCCGGGAACGGGAGTGATGAAAGCGCATTTCGGGGCAACATTCTCGAAATCTACATCGCCGCGCAGACGCCATCCCGACTTGCGGGTTGCGTCGGGCACACGGGTGGTGCCTACATCTATCACTGTGGCTCCGGGCTTAACCATATCTTCGGTCACGAATCCGGGCACACCTAATGCGGCCACGATTATGTCGGCTTCACGGCATATCTCCTTGATATTGGGAGTGGCGGAGTGGCATACGGTCACGGTGCAGTTGCCGGGGTTGCTCTTCTGCATAAGGAGCGTTGCCATAGGTTTGCCGACGATGTTGCTACGTCCGAGCACCACTGCATGCTTCCCTTTAGTCTCAACTCCATAACGGCGCAGAAGCTCCATTATTCCGGCGGGAGTGGCCGATACGAAGCCGGGCAACCCTATCGACATATTGCCGACATTCACGGGATGAAAGCCATCCACATCCTTTTCGGGATCAATGGCACGGATGATGCGCTGTTCATCTATATGTTTCGGGAGGGGGAGCTGAACAATGAATCCATCCACCGCATCATCTTCATTAAGACGTTTAATCTCCTCGAGGAGGCGTTCTTCAGTCACATCATCTTCAAAACGGATGAGCGAACTGCGGAAACCGCACTCGCCGCAAGCCTTAACTTTATTTGCCACGTAGGTTTCCGAACCTCCATCGTGGCCTACAAGGATAGCTGCCAGATGCGGGGCGCGTTCGCCACGGCTTTCCATCTCCTTCACTTGTGCGGCTATCTCCTGTTTGATTTCGGCCGCTGTCTTTTTACCGTCGATTAATGTCATATCTTTTAAGAGTTATAAGCTATGGGCTGAGAGATTTTCTTCTCCTGTTTACGCTTATTTTAATTCAAAGAGCAAAATTAATAAAAAAATTAAGACAGCGGCTAATTTTTAAAAAAGAATGCGGTCGAATGAGCGATAGCAAAGGCTTCGGCCATGTTTTCAAGAAAGATATGAGGTCAAGTCATCTATATCATCAAATAGAGTCTCATCTTCGCGGTCTGCCGCTTTGGCATCAAGTTTTTTGCGCTGGCTGTTGAACTCCTCATAAATCTGTTTCACTTTTTGTTCCATTTGAGTAGAAGTGATACGACCTTTATCCTTTAATACGGGTTTATTCTGAAAATTCAAGAGCCCATCCACATTGTCGCGCCAATATTGCAGTGTCAGGTCTTTACGTTCTTTAACACGTAATTCAGCACTTGTAAGGAATATATCTACTAATCGATTGAGATCTTCTATTTCATCTTTCTGAAGATAATTTTTAGCAATTACGATGTCTCCTTTTCTTACAATCTGACCTTTCCATGATGTTAATCCCATATTAGGTTGTGAGGCATCAGCTCGAGAAACTATCAATTCAGCTGCTGTTTGACGAGTTATAGCGTAGATTAATTTATTCTGGGTTTCGGCGAAAAACATCTGGGTCGCTTTGTCGGTCTTATCATAGTCACTGCTGAGTTTGAAGAGGTCCCGTATTTTCTGGTAGAAACGTTTTTCAGAAGCACGTATGTCTCGGATTCTGAGGAGTAGTTCATCAAAATAATCCACACGCCCATCTGGATTCTTCAACCGCTCATCATCCATTGTAAAGCCCTTGATGAGATATTCTGAAAGATGTTCTGTTGCCCAACGGCGGAATTGGGTTCCTCTTACTCCCCTTACGCGATAGCCAATGGCTATTATCATCTGTAAGGAATAATATTCGACGTTATATTCTTTACCGTCTGAGGCAGTTGTCAAATAATATTTGACAACTGAATTCTTATCTAATTCCTTTTCACTAAGGATATTATTAATATGATGGCTTATGGTTTGCTTCGAGGTGGCAAAAAGTTCGGCAATCTGTGATTGGTTGAGCCAAATATTCCCGTCTTTGGCATATAGAGCCACTGAACTCCGCCCGTCAGGAGTATTATAGATGATCAAGTCTTTCATTAAAATCTATCAGATAATTGTAGCTTTGGGTGATGGCATTTTTGTAATGATTTTATTATCCGAAGGTGGAGCCGTAGGAGCCGCGGTCGAGGGCGCGGTAGCTTATCGCTTCGGCTATGTGGCGCGTCTCCACTTTCGGGGAGGCTTCGAGGTCGGCGATGGTGCGGGCCACACGCAGTATGCGGTCGAAAGCGCGGGCTGACATGTTGAGCTTGGTCATACGCTCTTTCAGTTTTGCCATCCCTTCTGCATCGGGCCAGGCATATTTCTTCAGAAGGCGCGAGTTCATCTGGGCGTTGCAGTGGATACCTTTTATGTCGCGATAACGCTCTTGCTGTATTTCACGTGCCTTCATCACCCTTTCGCGTATTGCCGCACTTGGTTCGGTGGGCGTGGGGTCGGCCATATCGTCGAATGCAACGGGCTCGATCTCCACTTGCAAGTCTATGCGATCGAGAAGCGGGCCGGATATGCGGCTTACATATTTGCTTACGGCTCCCGGCGTGCAGGTGCATGGATGCGTAGGATGCCCGTAATATCCGCAGGGACAGGGATTCATCGAGGCTACGAGCATAAAGTTAGAGGGGTAATTGACCGTATATTTAGCTCGCGCCACAGTGATTATCCTGTCTTCTATCGGCTGACGCAGCACCTCCAGAACTTGTCTGGGAAATTCGGGAAATTCATCAAGAAAAAGCACGCCATTATGAGCAAGGCTTATCTCTCCGGGCATAGGATTCATTCCTCCTCCCACGAGAGCTACCGGGGAAACTGTATGGTGAGGTGTGCGGAAAGGACGCTTGGTCATAAGCATCGATCCGCGTGAGAGTTTTCCGGCCACGGAATGAATCTTGGTGGTCTCAAGGGCTTCGGCCATGCTCAATGGGGGCATGATGGAGGGGAGGCGTTTTGCCATCATCGATTTTCCCGCTCCCGGCGGTCCCACCATTATGATATTATGACCTCCGGCGCAAGCTATCTCAAAGGCGCGTTTCACACTCTCCTGCCCTTTCACCTCCGAGAAGTCATAATCGAATTCCTCTTGCGACGCGATAAAAAGGGAGCGGGTGTCAATCTTTACGGGAGTTGCTTCCGAGGTCTCTTCCAATATGGCAATAGCCTCCTGAAGGGTCTTCACTCCATACACTTCAAGGCGGTTGACCACTCCGGCCTCCGTAACATTCTCTTCAGGCACGATAAGGCGTTTAAGCCCCATCTCGCGAGCCTTGATGGCCATAGGCAGCACACCTTTTACCGGAAGCACCGAGCCGTCTAAAGATAGTTCGCCCGTGAGCATAACCGATGATAGGTCGGAGGGACGCACAAATTCGGCCGATACAAGGATGCCGATGGCCATAGGGAGATCGAACTGCGCCCCCTCTTTCTTTATATCAGCGGGTGCAAGGTTGATGGTGATGCGATGATGCGGAAACTCATAGCCTGAATGACGGATGGCCGACAGCATGCGTTCATAGCTCTCACGTATGGCAGTGTCAGCCATACCCACGATAGTGAATCCGGCTCCTTTCCAGATTTCAGTCTCTATTGTTACCGGAAACGCGTCTATGCCGTTTATTGCAGCCGAATATATCTTTGTGAGCATTATTTCTTATCTTTATTTTCTTTTGCCGTGGCTTTTTTATCAGTTGATTTTTTCGCTGAGCCCTTTTTATCGGTAGCTTTTTTCACCGTTTGCTTTATTGCGGGGAAGGTGATCAGTGCCGGCGTCTTCTCCACCCCTAACGACCTTATCACGGAATCGGCCTCAGCCATCGGATTCCACGCGCGGATGGTATGTTCAAGGGAATCGCGCCCTAAGGGAGAGGCCCAGCTTATTGAATCGGGATCGAAGCAGACATCGGCAATTATGAAAGATGCCGAATCGGGATGTGCCTTGCGCAAAGCTTTGAGCGAATCGATCATCTTTGTGCGGTCATTGTCGGAATTGCGCCAGAAAAGGATAGCCACCGGAACTTTCCCCGTGATTATAGTGTCGGCACCATTCACAAGCGACTTAAGGATGATTGTGTGTTTCCTCTTCAGGTCGGGTGGAGTGAGCGGAGAATTGGCGTATAGGTCGGTGCGCCCCGATATGGTGATCCATTTCTCTTTTGCCGCCTCCCCTTTCAGGCTTTTCCATAAGCTGAGAAAACCCTCGTTATCCTCCTTCCTGTCATATTCGTAGAGGAGAAGGAGAGCCGACAGGGGATTCTCAGGATTCTTCTTGACATAGTCGGCTACAGCCTTATTGATCTTTTCAGCGTTTCCTCCGCCAATGGCACCGGCATTGGCGCGACGCCATTTGCTCCAATCCTCATTAATTGAATTTCCACCTATCTCCCATGAGAAGATATCGGCGCTTCCTCCCTTTATCTTTACATTATTTCCACGCTCCACATAGAAATATATCACGTTTCCTCCTGCTGAAAGGGCCACCACAGCCGGATTTGCCACAGGGAGGGTCATCTTTCCGCGCCCTCCTTGAACCATCACTCCGGTCTCGATCCATTTGCCCTGTTTTGCAGAGGAGGCATAATATGTGAACGTATAAGCAGCATGCACCGACTCAGGAAGATCGAAAAGAACCTCAAACTTCGGCTTGGTGCAGCTTAAAAGAAAGAATGATAAAAGTATAAAAAGAAGGAATTTTTTCATAATCATACGTAATCCTCTCCGAAACGCGCGCGCACATCATTTACCACCTGACGGATTTTCTGTTCCTCTGAAATGGGATAGATGAGAAGCGCGTTGTCGTTTTCGGCCACGATGTAGCCATTGAGTCCGGAAGCCACTACAATCTTGTCGGAAGTCACGGCAAACACGCTGTCACGGCAGTCGTGAGTAAGCACTTTGCAACCCTGGGTCACATTCCCTTCGCGATTTTTCGGGGAAGTTTCGTAGAGGGCCTTCCAGCTTCCGAGGTCGCTCCAGCCGATGTCGGCTGTCTTTACATATACGTTATCTGCTTTCTCCATTATGGCATAGTCAATGCTGATTGATGGAGTCCGTGGAAATTCCTTCTCAATGAAAGCTGTCTCCTGCGGGCTGCCATATACATTCCCTCCGGCATCAAATATAGCGGCAGTTTCAGGTGCGAATCGGTTGAAAGCTTCAAGAATGCTTTTGGCTGTCCAGAGGAACATGCCTGAATTCCAGTAAAACTCACCGCTTTCCACAAATACCTTAGCCATTTCCAGATCCGGCTTCTCGGTGAATGATTTCACTTTGCAGATGCCGGGGTAATCAGGAAGGCTATGGCCGAGCTGAATGTATCCGTAGCCGGTATGCGGGGAGCCGGGACGAAGCCCTATGGTGAGCAGGCGGTCCCCTTTCTCCACAAACTCAAGGCCCTCTTCGAGCACTGCACGGAACACATCCTCCTTCAATATGAGGTGGTCGGATGGCAGAGTGACTATTGCCCCTTCGGGATCGAGGGCCTGGATATGGTGGGCTGCCCAGCAGATGCAGGGGGCCGTGTTGCGGCGCGCCGGCTCAAGGAGAATGTTGCTCTCCTTTATTTCCGGGAGCTGTTCGCGGATTATGCCTGCGTAGGCGCTGTTGGTCACGAGTATTATATTCTCTGCAGGAATCAGGGGGAGGATGCGGTCAACTGTCATCTGCAGGAGAGTGCGCCCTGTTCCGAAGAAATCAAGAAACTGTTTGGGTCGGTCATTGCGACTGAACGGCCAGAAACGGGAACCGACACCACCACACATTATAACGCAATATCTGTGATTCTTCATAAAGCTGGAGGTTATGGGTTTTGAGTAGTGAAAGGGGTTGCGGGTTATTAGAGGGATTATGCTGATGTTGCGGTTTTGAATTGATGTTTCACACCTTCCACCACATTTATCATATAATCGCCAAGTTTCTCAGCCTCCCCGATAAGATCCATAAAGAAGATGCCTTCCTGATAGCCATAGGTCTTGTTGTTGATATTGAAGATATTGGCATCGCGGAGCTTATTGCGGAGATTGTTGATTTCACGCTCACGGTTGTATGCTTTCACCACAAGGGCGCCATCGGGAGTCTCCATCTCCTTCAATATTCCGAGCATATTGGCCATGGCATCGGATACGAGGTCGAACATTGTGTCGATCTCCTTAAGCACCGGTTCATCAAACTTGACTTGTATCTGGTTCTTGCGTCCGAGAGTCTTAGCAATATTGAAACATCCGTCGGCAATCGATTCAATTTCGCTTATTATGCGGAGCATGCCGGCAATGCGCATCTTACCCTCGGGAGAGAGTCGTCCCTCCGACACTTTATTGAGGTAGCTTCCGATCTCGATCTCCATTTTGTCGGAAATCTCCTCATATTTTTCAAGACGGGAGTATGTCTTGGTATAGTTGTCGTCGGCAGGGTCGCTATGGATAAGTTCGCGAGCCATAGTTAGCATTCTGTCCACGCGTTGGCCATAGAGATATATCTCCTTCTGAGCCTGGGTTATGTTAAGCTCGGAAGCAGAGAGGATGCCTCGGCCGATGAACTTGAGTGAGAAATCCTCCTCTTCATCCTTATGGTGAGCAGGCATAATCCAGCATACGATCTTGACATACAATTTGGTGAACCAAATCATTATCAAAAGGTTAATGGCATTGAATACGGTCGGGAACATTGCAAGTCCGAATGCGATGCATCCCTGAGCGGCAGAGGTTAGCCCACCTTTAGGATTGAGAAGGGTGGAATCTGCCAGCCCGGCTTCCTGAGCCTTGCTTATATCGAGAGGATTGATGCCGTTGCATGCCTTGGTTATATCACCTACCAGTTCCACGAATGGCTGGAACACACATAAGGCTATGATCGAACCTAAGACGTTGAATAGCACGTGTCCCATGGCTGTTCGTTTTGCAGCCAGGTTACCTGAAAGAGAGGCAAGCACCGGAGTGATGGTTGTTCCTATGTTTCCGCCCAAGATGATGGCGCATCCGAGAGAGAAGGAGATCCAACCTTGCGAACACATGATAAGGGTGATGGCGAAAGTAGCGGCCGAACTCTGAGCCACCATTGTGACCACGATACCCAGGAAGAAGAATATGAGTATGGATCCTACGCCGAGCTGAGTGTAGTTGGTGACAAACTCCAGCATTTGCGGATTCTCCTGAAGATTTGGCACATAACGGCTGATGAGGTCGAGACCCATAAAGAGGAAACAGAAACCAATGAGGAACTCGCCGAAGCTCTTGTAGCCGCTTTTCTTCATAAAGAGCATAGGGACACCGATTGCAAGCAGAAGGATGCTGTAATCAGATATGCTGACTTCAAAAGAGAAGGCAGAGATGATCCAGGTGGTGACCGTGGTGCCGACATTCGCACCGAAGATCACGGCCATTGCCTGCTGGAGCGTCATAAGGCCGGCATTGACGAAGCTGACCACCATGACTGTAGAAGCACTCGAACTCTGGATAAGGGCTGTGATCGCTATACCGGTCAATACGCCTGCCACGCGATTGCGGGTCATGGCTCCGAGAATGTTGCGCAGCCTGTCGCCGGCTACCTTCTGCAAGCCCTCACTCATTACCTTCATGCCATAAAGGAAGAGGCACACGGCTCCCAATAGGCTTATGAAGTCTATTATGCTATAATTCATCTATTTGGAATTTTGGTGATTTTTGTCATAATTGTCGGAATGTATGGTTATCGGTCAGAGATTGCCATACCTGATAGCTTTATTGCCTTCCTTTTCGCAAATTTAGGGAAATTTTATTAACTTTACGAAGAATCCGATAAATTTTTTCATCAACAGGAATCAAAATTCATAATAGATAGTGGAAACATCAATCCTCTTCCCATCTGATCCGGATAAGATTTCGGAAAAAGATATTTTACACCTTCATCCTTTCTCCACATATAACTCCAATACTTCCCGACACCTGGAGCTATGGGCGATCGTGGCTATGAACCGTGATAACGCTATTGGCCGCAATGGCGATTTGCCTTGGCATATTCCGGAGGATATGCGTCATTTCAAGGAACTCACTATGGGTCATCCAATTATAATGGGACGCAAGACGTGGGAGTCTATTCCCCGACGCCCGTTGCCGGGGCGACGCAATATTGTGATTTCACGCAACCCGGATTATTATGCCGAGGGAGCGGAGGTTTTCTGCTCTTTGGAGGAGGCAGTGGATGCTTGCAGAGAGGTTCCGTTCATTATAGGAGGGGCACAGATATATGAGAAGGCCGTCCCTTTCTGTTCTAAGGTTTTTATAACGATGGTCGATTCTCCGGCAGATGATGCCGATGCCTTTTTCCCCCCTCTTTCTGAGGCAGAATGGAAAGTGGCTGAAGAGTCGGATTTCTTCACATCCAAAACCGGAGTCAATTACAAGTTTATTACTATGGCAAGAGTGAAATAGAGGTTTTCCGCACTTTTTTCGCACTAAAATTTGAAAAGAATAGAAGAGATGAAGATTGTCATTATAAATAAGTCGGATTCTACCGGGGGGGCGGCAGTTGTGAGCTTCAGGCTCATGGAGGCATTGCGAAGAGCCGGAGAAGATGCTCGGATGGTGGTTGTGGAGAAGCTTTCTGATTCACCATACGTGATCGAGGCCGCTTCTCCGCGCGTTTCGAAGATTCCTTTCCTTTTGGAGCGACTGAAGATTTTCATTGCAAATGGCTTCAACCGTTCCACCCTTTTCAAGATCGACACCGCATCTGATGGCCTTGATCTGATGACTAACAATTTTGTTAAGGAGGCTGATGTGGTCATGCTTAATTGGGTGAATCAAGGTATGCTATCTTTACAAGGGATTAGAAAACTTGCCGCGATGGGAAAAAAGAGGATTATATGGACAATGCATGATATGTGGTGCTTCACCGGTATATGTCACCATTCGGGGGAGTGCATGAAATATGAAAAAGTTTGCGATCACTGCCCTCTGTTGGCAGGTTCCTTGGAAAAAAGTCTTGCAGAAAGGATTCAGCGCAGGAAAGCCAAGCTATACTCTCATTGCCATATCTCATTTGTGGCAGTGAGCAACTGGCTTGCCGACCGCGGAATGCACTCCTCTTTATTCAATGGCATTCGCCCTACCGTTATTCCTAATGCTTTTCCTTTTGAAAATAAGGAATATATCTCAAGAAACGAGTCTTTCCCAGAGCCTGAGAATCGAGAATTCAGGATTCTCTTTGGAGCCGCACGATTAGACGACACTGTGAAAGGCCTTCCAATACTTGTTCGGGCCACACAAATTCTTAAGGAGAAATATCCTGAACAGGCATCGCGTATGAGATTGATAACTTTCGGAGATGCCAAAGATCCGTCATCGCTTGAAGGGATTGCTATACCGCATACTCATCTGGGTCGCATATCAGGCCGGGATGCTTTAAAGAGGGTGTATGGAGAGGCTGAATGTGTTGTATCATCGTCGCTTTATGAAACACTCCCAGGCACGTTGGTCGAGGGTCAAGCTTACGGCTGCATTCCCGTGGCATTTTCACGCGGAGGCCAGCCCGACATAGTGGATCATCTTTCCACCGGCTACTTGGCAGAATGGGATGATTCGTTGCATAAGGCTGCAGTGAATTTAGCAGAAGGGTTGGTGTGGGCATCAGAGCAAGCACTTTCCCCTTCTATTGAGGATATGAGGAGAAAGATGTGGGAGAGCGCATTCAATCGATTCAATGAGGATCGTGTAGCCCAAGCCTACCTTGACTTAATTAAGGAGTGAGCCTATCCAGCCTACTCTGCCTATATAGCCTATCCCGCCTATCGGCAAATAGAAAAAATCGCAATAGGCAACCGAAGTTAACACTATTGCGATTCCTCTCTCCTCAGCGGTGCGGACGGGACTCGAACCCGCGACCCCATGCGTGACAGGCATGTATTCTAACCAACTGAACTACCGCACCAAGGATTTTATGTCCGGGTCGGCTTCCCTTCCCGTTTGCGAATGCAAAGTTAGTTCTTTTTTCTCATTCCACCAAATATTTTTCAAAAAAAAGTATCAGCGATTTTTAAAATCGCTGATACTTTTGCTTTAAGGTTATAAGATTATAAGGTTATAAGTTTTAAGACTTCCTATAACCTCATAACCCTATTAATTAAGCGTCAATGTTGGCGTAGGTTGCGTGAGTTTCGATGAAGTCGCGACGCGGACCAACCTCTTCTCCCATAAGCACATTGAATGTGCGGTCGGCTTCGGCGGCGTTGGTTAAGGTCACCTGCTTTAGCATACGGTTCTCAGGATCCATGGTTGTCTCCCATAACTGCTCGGGATTCATCTCACCAAGACCTTTATATCGCTGCAGCACGAGACGGTTGCGTTCGCCATTGCATTTGTCGTCAACGAAACGTTGAACCTGCTGATCTGTCCAGCAATATTCTTCAACGTTCTTCTTATTTTTAAGTGAACACTTATACAGTGGGGGTGTAGCGATATAGAGATAACCGTTCTCGATTATCGGACGCATGCGGCGATAGAAGAATGTCATGAGGAGGGTTGCGATATGCGCTCCATCCACATCGGCATCGGTCATTATGACTATCTTATGATAACGAAGCTTCGTCATATTGGGTGCCTTCTCATCCTCTTCTGTGCCGATTGTCACGCCAAGGGCTTTGTATATGTTTACAATCTCATCTGAGCTGAGCACTTTGCTGTCGTTAGCTTTCTCCACATTCAGGATTTTACCGCGCAACGGGAGGATAGCCTGATAGTGCGGGTTGCGTCCCTGTTTAGCAGAACCGCCTGCAGAGTCTCCCTCGACGAGGAATAGTTCGCATTCCACTGCATCACGGCTCTTGCAAGGCGCCAATTTGCCGGGAAGTCCGGCGCCGGAGAATGAACTCTTGTTCTGCACGCGCATACGTGCGGAATAGGCGGCATGTCGGGCCTCAGCGGCAAGTTTAACCTTGTTTACAATAGTCTTTGCCTGGTTTGGATGTTCCTCGAGATATGTGCGAAGGGCTTCGCTGACGGAGCTTTGCACGGCACCGGCCACTTCATTGTTGCCCAGCTTGGTCTTTGTCTGGCCTTCGAACTGAGGTTCAGCCACCTTTACCGAAATCACGGCCGTCAAGCCATCGCGGAAGTCCTCCTTGGAGAGCTCGATCTTCATTTTTTCGAGCATTCCGTTGTCTTCGGCATATTTCTTGAGGGTAGTGGTGAGACCGCGGCGGAAACCTGTGAGATGGGTTCCTCCCTCAATTGTATTGATATTGTTTACGTAGGAATAAATGTTCTCGTTGAAGTCGGTGTTATAGGTCATTGCCACTTCGATAGGCACGCCGTTCTTCTCGGTGTTGAGATGGATTATATCTTCAATGAGAGGAGTTTTCCCTTCGTCAATATATTGCACGAATTCTTTCAGTCCCTCGTCGCTGTGGAATGTGTCGGTCTTGGGATTTCCCTCCTCGTCGAGCACACGCATATCGGTAAGCTTAAGCGTGATGCCGGCATTAAGGAATGCAAGGTCGCGCAGACGGTTGGCGAGGGTTTCGTAGTCATAGATAGTTTCAGAGAATATGGTTGCATCCGGATGGAATATGATGGTTGTTCCGGTGTGATCGGTATCCCCTATCACGCTTAGTTCGCTTGTGGGCTTTCCGAAAGCATATTCCTGCATGTGAACTTTCCCGTCGCGATGAATCTCTGCACGGAGATAGTCGGAAAGGGCGTTCACGCAGCTCACACCCACACCATGCAAACCTCCGGAAACCTTGTATGACCCTTTGTCAAATTTACCTCCGGCGTGAAGCACGGTCAGCACCACTTCGAGAGCGGGTTTGTGCATCTTTTCGTGCATATCAACAGGGATGCCTCGGCCGTTATCGACAACCTTTATCGAATTGTTTTCGAGGATTGTTACCTCTATATGGTTTGCGTAGCCTGCCAGTGCCTCATCAATGGAGTTATCAACAACCTCATACACGAGGTGATGCAGTCCTCGCACGCCGGTGTCTCCAATATACATTGAGGGACGTTTGCGAACGGCTTCCAGGCCTTCGAGAACCTGGATGTTATCGGCTTGATATGATTTCTTATTCTCTTCTTCTATTGCCATAATTGAGCTTTTAAACCTCTTTTATTCAATTTACAAAGATAATAAAAAAATATGACATTTTAAGGGAACTTTTCTTATAAAAACATAAATAATCAAGGCCATATCAGAATGACTTCCGATATGGCCTTGATTAAACTCTTAGTATTATTTATCTAAATGAAAGGAATATAATTATTCCTCATATTTCTTCAGGATGATGGCTGCGTTGTGGCCGCCGAATCCGAAGGTGTTGGAGAGAGCTGTCTTGATATCTCTCTTCTTTGCAGTGTTGAAAGTGAAATCGAGATTGTAATCCACTTTTTCATCGTTATCTCCCTCCACATGGTTGATTGTGGGCGGAATAACGCCATCTTCGATAGCCTTTACGCTGAAAAGCGCTTCGAGAGCTCCTGTGGCACCAAGAAGGTGGCCTGTCATTGATTTTGTGGAGCTGAGGCTCATCTTGTAAGCATGATCGCCGAACACTTCCTGGATGGCTTTTATCTCACCGATATCACCTACAGGAGTTGAAGTTCCGTGAAGATTTATGTAGTCGATATCTTCGGGTTTCATCTCGGCATCCTTAAGTGCATTCTCCATCACGAGCTTAGCACCGAGGCCTTCGGGATGAGTGGCGGTGATATGATAAGCGTCAGCGCTCATTCCGCCGCCTGCAATCTCTGCATATATCTTAGCGCCGCGAGCCTTTGCATGCTCAAGCTCTTCGAGCACGAGTGCCGCCGCTCCTTCGCCGATCACGAAACCGTCGCGGGAGCCGGAGAAAGGACGCGAAGCTGTCTTGGGGTCATCATTGCGTGTGGAGAGAGCTTTCATAGAGTTGAAGCCACCCACACCGGCAGGGAATACTGCCGCTTCAGCGCCACCGGCCACAATAGCGTCGGCCTGTCCGAGACGAATGATGTTGAAAGCGTCAATAAGGGCGTTGGTTGAAGAGGCGCATGCGGATACTGTTCCGAAGTTGGGGCCGCGGAAACCGTGATCGATAGATATATGTCCCGCTGCGATATCCGCAATCATTTTGGGAATGAAGAAAGGGTTGTATTTAGGACCCTGCTCCTCGCCGTGAAGTGCGAAATAGCCTGCTTCCTCTTCGAAAGTGTGCAGGCCGCCGATTCCGGCTGCGAAGATCACACCCACGCGGTTTTTGTCAATATTTTCGTTTTCGAGATCAGCGTCATCAATAGCCTCCTTGGCTGCCACAAGGGCATACTGGGCATAGAGATCAAGCTGACGAAGTTTCTTGCGGTCGAAATGATCGGCGCCGTTAAAGTCCTTTACTTCACAAGCAAACTGAGTCTTGAACTTGCTGGCGTCGAAGTGAGTGATCGGGCCGGCGCCACTTACGCCGTTGACTGCATTCTCCCATGCTGTCTTAACGTCGTTTCCTATCGGGGTCAGAGCGCCCAGACCGGTTACTACAACTCTTTTTAATTCCATATCCGGATTTTATGTTTGGAATCCGACACCGGGAACGGATGTTCCCGATGCCGGAATGATTTTCATCTGATTTACAGCCGTATTGCTTTGCTGTCGGCTATTTTGCTTTTAGGCCTTTGCTTTCTCGATATATGCGATAGCGTCACCTACAGTGGTGATTTTCTCAGCATCTGAATCGGGAATAGTGATGTCGAAGGCTTTCTCAAACTCCATGATGAGCTCTACGGTGTCGAGTGAATCTGCACCGAGGTCCTTGCTGAACTCTGCGTTGGGGGTTACCTCTGCCTCATCTACTGTGAGCTTATCTACGATGATCTCTTTTACTTTGTTTTCGATATCTGACATATCTGTAAAATTTTGATGTTGTGAGTATTTAGTTTCTTTTCTATCCTTTTGCGATGCGAAGCAAACCTTCCTTTCAGGAACGCTTTTTTCTGACCTTTTTCGCTTATTTAAAAGACTTTGAATGCCTTTTGCCAAGTTTCAGGTTGCAAAGTAAATAAAAAAAATCCTAATAATGAAATTTTTCCACAATTTTTGCACAATTATTTTTGGTTTGTGCAAAAATTGTGGAAAAATTTATTCAAATTTATTTGATTTCCCAGCTTTCGCAAGTCTTGAGAATCATGTCGCGAAGGTTGGAGAAGCCTTTCTTGGCCTGAACTTCTGCTGTCTGGCGTGCAACTTCTTCGTCGTAGGCCGGTGCGTCATAGTCGCGTATCACGCCGAGGGCGAGCGGGAGCTCGTGGCCATCCATCATGGCAAGCTGCTGCTGGAGGAAGTTGTCGCGTGCATGTGCATCGTGTACGAGAACGTCATCAAGCGTGTAGCCATCTTCACCGATCGTAACGGCCTTCAGACCGAAGCCATCCTGCACGAGGCCTTTCGAGTTATCCTTTCCGAAGAGCATCTTCTCCCCGTGGCGGAGAATGATGGTATGTTCGTCACGATTCTCCTTGTTGGCGAAGAACTCATGGATTCCGTGGTTAAATATCACGCAGTTCTGCATGATTTCCACTACGGCAGTTCCTTTATGGCGAGCGGCCGCAACCATGCATTCGCGCGAATTGTCGAGAAGGATATCGATTGAGCGCGCAAAGAAATTGCCGCGGGCGCCGAAGCAAAGCTCTGCAGGAATGAAGGGATCTTCAACAGTGCCGTATGGAGATGACTTCGACACGAATCCACGGTCGGAAGTGGGTGAGTACTGTCCCTTTGTCAGACCATAGATCTTGTTGTTGAAAAGAAGGATATTGATATCCACGTTTCTCCTCACTGCGTGAATGAAGTGATTACCGCCGATTGCGAGTCCGTCGCCGTCGCCCGAAACCTGCCATACGGTGAGTTCCGGATTAGCGGTCTTGACACCTGTTGCAATGGCGGCTGCGCGTCCGTGGATGGTGTGCATGCCGTAGGTGTTCATATAATAAGGGAGACGCGAGCTGCAACCGATTCCGGAAATCACGGCAGTGTCTTTGGGAGCCACACCGAGTTCGGCCATGGCTTTGTGGAGCACATTGAGGATTGCGTGGTCGCCACAGCCGGGACACCAGCGTGCGCTCTGGCTGTTCTTATAGTCGGCAGGCGCGAAGCCTGTGGTCTTGTTATCTTCCATAATCATTTTCCTCCTTTATTAATCCTCCATAAATTTTTTAACACCATCTACAATCTCTTTTACGAGGAAGGGCTGACCCTCCACTTTATTGATGCGAAGAATCTCTTTGCCCGGGAGATGCATCTGCAGGTAGTCGGCAAACATACCGGTGTTCAGCTCCGCAACGATTATGCGCTTGTAGCCCTTGAGGGTATCGATTGCGTTGGCAGGGAGCGGATTGATATATTTGAACTGATAGAATGCCACTTTCTTCCCTTCGTCATTGAGCTGGGTGGCGGCGGTGCGGAGATGACCGTAGGTTCCGCCCCATCCGATAAGGATAGTGTCGGGATTCTCTTCGTTGAACAAGGGTTCCATGAGAGGGATGTCGTTGGCTATTGCAGCCACTTTCTTACGGCGGGCATCAACCATCTTCTGGTGGTTCGGGCCATCTGTAGAGATAACCGAGGTGTTGAAGTCCTTTTCAAGACCACCCACGCGATGCATCGCACCCTCAGTGCCGGGCACTGCCCAGAAGCGAGAGAAATCTTCACCTGTGCGGTCGTAGGGTTTCCATCCGGCCTTTATCTGCTCTTCCGATACGAAGCGCGGAGTGATTTCAGGATAATCTTTCTCTTCGGGCACTCTCCAGGCAGATGAGCCATTGGCGATGAATGCATCTGTAAGGAGGATTACGGGAGTCATGTGTTCAATAGCTATCTTGGCGGCATTGAAAGCCATGTCGAAGCAGTCGGTGGGACTGGTGGCGGCAACAACGCAGAGAGGAGACTCACCGTTGCGGCCGTAGAGAGCCTGCATGAGGTCGGTCTGCTCTGTCTTTGTGGGGAGGCCTGTAGAGGGTCCGCCACGCTGAACATCCACTACAACCAGCGGCAGCTCTGCCATAACGGCAAGGCCGATTCCTTCCGATTTGAGTGAAAGGCCGGGGCCGGAAGTCGAAGTGACAGCCAAGCGGCCGGCGTAGGAAGCACCTATTGCTGAGCATACGCCTGCAATCTCATCTTCCATCTGGATAGCCTTCACGCCGAGATCTTTGCGTTTTGCAAGCTCGTGGAGGATATCAGTTGCCGGAGTGATAGGATATGAACCCAAGAAGAGAGGTCGGCCACTCTTTTCGGAAGCCATGATCAGACCCCAGGCAGTTGCTGTGTTGCCTGTTATGTCGATATATGTTCCGGGTGCAGATTCCGAGGTCTCTATGCGATATACAGGCATGGAGCTATGGGTGTTGTGTCCGTAATCCCATCCGGCCTGCACCACCTTGGCATTGGCCTCATACACTGCGGGCTTCTTGGCGAACTTAGCTTGCAGTTTTTTCAGCACGCTCTCCACCGGACGGTCGAAAAGCCAGCATATCACGCCGAGTGCAAGCATATTCTTACATTTCATCATTGCTTTCTGGTCGAGACCTGAATCGGCCAGAGTGTGCTTCAGGAGCGTGGCCATCGGCACAAGCAGAATACGGTCGGGATTGATGCCTAATTCCTCAACAGGATTGTCGGTGGCATATTCCGCCTTTTTCAGATTAGCAGGGGTAAATGATTCTTCATCGCAGATGATTATTCCGTCAGGACGGAGATACTTGAGGTTGGTCTTCAGAGCCGCGGGGTTCATGGCTACCAGCACATCAGCCGCATCTCCGGGAGTATGCACCTCCTTACCAACGCTTACCTGATATCCTGACACTCCGCTGAGCGAACCCTGCGGGGCGCGTATTTCCGCCGGGTAGTCGGGGAATGTGGATATCTCGTTCCCTTCTCCTGCCGAAATATTTGAGAAAATATTTCCGGCAAGCTGCATTCCGTCGCCGGAGTCGCCGGCGAATCGGA
>CAMWXH010000039.1 GCA_947178165.1 uncultured Porphyromonadaceae bacterium
TCTTCTATAAGTATGAAGAAGATATATGGCAGATTGATGTGATCCATATTGAAGAAGGAACAAAATATGATGGCTTTTTTGAGCGAATGGCTGACAGAATCACGGAAGTGATGACTGATGAACAGAAAGAAAGAATTCTTAAGTTGAAATTCGATACACCGTCAGATAAAGATTATCATGGGGTGGAATACTATGAGGCTGTGATCGCTGACGGAATATCAAATATGGAAGACCTTGAAGTGTGGGTTGATGAACACCGGAAGAAACCAATGTATTATTGGATACCATAAACAGAAATCTGAAAATGGAAACCTGAGCGTGCGAGATTAGCTGTTTATTCTTTTCAAATATATTCTTGCAGTATCTCAAAAATTATTTAATTTTGTGAGTTTATTAGTCCAATTAATGTATGGAAGAAGAGATACAGCACCTGAGCGTTTTAAGATTATCGCAATTCGGATATGAACTTCGGAAAATTAAGTCCGAGTTTAATTCAGCATCTCTCATCCGTTATGTCCACCGGGATGACTATTTCATGATTGGATTAATTGTTCAAGGTGAGGCGACATGCACTGTCGATTTCAAGGATTATAAACTTGAAACGGATTCCCTCATAGTTGTCTCTCCCGGACAGGTGCATAAGTTTATTTCTGAAAGCGGGGTGGACGCATTTATCCTGCTGGTCGATCCAAAATCTGTAAATAATAGAGTAAGACAAATTTTTGATTCTGTTTCCCTTTGGTCTGCACCTTTTTTCAAGGTAAAAGGTGTCTATGATTTAGAAATATTATTTGATTTGATTATGCGGCAACAAAATGTCGTGATTGGTAAGAATCTGATTAAGACCTCTATTGATATAATTGCCGAAAAAATTTCTCATCAGCTGCGCGACAGCCAGACAATATCTAAACGCAGAAGAGAGCTTATGTATAAGTTCAGAAATATCCTTCACGCCTCGATAACAGAAGAGCATCGTCCGGAATATTATGCAGGGAAATTGAACATATCAACTCTCCATCTGAATGAGATTGTGCATTCGCTAACAGGTGTGAACGTGAGCCAATATATAGCAAATGAAATTATGCTTATGGCGAAAAGGGAATTATACTATACGGAAGAAAGTATAGGTCAGATTGCATTAAGGCTCGGATTTGACGACAGTGCATATTTCACTCATCTTTTCACTGAAACTGTAGGGCTGTCTCCAAGTGAATTCAGAGAAAACCTTATGCACTCCAATTAAAGGAAGTGGGGAAAGGATGAAAGGATTCAGCTGCTTCCTTATTTTCCGTTCAGGCGGCGTTCACAATATTTGGAAGGGGTTTCACCAGTAATCTTTTTAAATGTGCGTGAAAAATGTTGAGGGTATTCAAAGCCTAAGGAATAAGCAACTTCTGACGAGTTCATGCCTGCTACCAGACGATTTTTAGCAAGCTGTATCACGTATTGCTTTATGTAATGGTTGGCTGTCTCGCCTGTCGTCTTTTTTATCACATCGCTAAGATAGCTCGGCGACATATTCAGTTGTTCTGCACAATGTTGCACCGTTGGGACACCGTCTCTCAGCTGTCGGTTGTTTTCAAAATATTCTTTTAAAAGTTTCTCGAATCGAGTAAGGATGTCATTGTTGAGAACAGTACGGGAAATGAACTGACGGTTATAGAATCTTTGCGCATACCTCAGCATCAGGTTAATGAAGCCGGCAATAATTCGGTTCTGCATGGAATCGGAAGGGAATTTCAGCTCATTCTCCACCTGCCGGAAAAGTCCGACCATTACTTCACGCTCCTCATCGGTCATGTGGAGCGCTTCGTTTATTCGGTAATCGAAGAAAGAAAAGTCTTTGATATCCTTTTCGAGTCCGGTTCCTTGCAATATATCCGGATGAAACAGCACAGCCCAACCGGTCAGATTAACCAATTCACCATTATCCTCTTTGCCCCCGATTTGACCCGGAGCAACACAGATAAGGGTTCCGGCAGAATAGTCATATTTGCCCGATCCATACACCAATCCCAAATCCTCCTCATTCCCTTGAAGGAAAAGGCCATATACATTATAATTATTAAGGCTATGGCGTACGGGGGAGAGCTCGCTATAGTTTATTATGCTGATAAGGTCGTGCGAATCCTTCTGGCCTACCCAGGAACTGTAATCGGAAGGCTTATTTACTTTCAAAATCTTACTCATAATATGGCTATGCTAATGATTCCCAACCACAAAATTAGTAAAATTCTTTGAATAGGGCGTAATAGTTCAAGAACGCCGTCTGCTACAAATAAAAAATAAGTAAGCGGATTTAGGATTAATATTCCTAAATTCGCTTACTTTTTTAGAAGTCGATTTTTACGGCATCTCTATTTCGTCACCTACTAAGAATTAAAACTCAAAATAAATGGCTACCATAAAAGTAAAGTTTCGACCTGCTACTGTTGCCGATCATGAAGGAAGCATATATTATCAGATTATCCATCAGAGGAAACCCCGACAACTCTTGTCGGGCTACCGTGTTTTCCCTTCGGAGTGGAATGAAAAAGAATCGAAAGTGATCGTTAGACAAAGCGGCCCGCGCAGCATGTTCATTACTTCTGTTCACGAACAGATATGCCTTGACCTGGAGCGCTTTTCAAAAATCATACGTAATCTTGACGACAGGGGGATTACCTATACCTCCGGCGATGTGATTGATGAGTTTGTGAGTTACTCAAACCGATACTCCCTTTTTAAATTTATGGATGCAATCATTGACGGGCTTAAAAAGAACGGCAAGCTGCGCACCTCCGAAACATACACGGCCACCCTCAGAAGTTTCAAAAAATTTCGAAATGAAAAAGATATTATGCTTGATTGCCTGAATTCGCAGATAATGGAAGGTTATGCCGCATGGCTGAAAGGAAGAGGGAACCGTCCTAACACTATATCCTTTTACACAAGGATACTTCGTGCGGTGTATAACCGTGCTGTGGAGGAAGACATAATAGAAGACAGGCATCCTTTCCGGCATGTCTATACCGGAGTGGATAAGACTGTTAAACGGGCATTGCCTCTTCGGATAATTAAGAAAATCAAAACTCTCGACCTGTCGCTTGTACCGGCATTAGACTATGCTCGGGATATGTTCATGCTAAGTTTCATGCTTCGTGGCATGAGTTTCATTGATATGTCTTATCTAAGGAAATGCGACCTCGTGAATGGATACATCACTTATCGGCGTCGCAAAACAGGACAGCTCCTCACCATAAAGTGGACTAAGGAGATGCAAGGGATTCTCGACAAGTATCCTGAGAACCGCTCCGAATATCTTTTGCCCATTATCAAGAAGAAGGGAACTAATGAACGTTATACGTACCGCAATGTGGGTTATAATGTGAATCATAATCTTAAAGCCATCTCGCAAAAAATAGGGATCCCGTTTCCCCTCACCCTTTATGTGGCCCGACATAGCTGGGCGTCCGCAGCAAAGGAAAAAGGGATTCCTCTAAGTGTGATAAGCGAGGGGATGGGGCATGAGTCGGAAGCCACCACGCAAATTTATCTCGCAAGCCTGGATAACTCCATTGTTGATAAGGCTAATGCACTAATCATCAAAAGCCTTTGAAGAGGGATTGATGTGGTGATAACTTAGGAATCATTCATTCCGAAGCTCTCAATCAGTTTGTTTTGAGGAGCGTTAAGGTCAGAGCTTGTCAGGGAAACTTGTGAAGAAATCCTGTTCCTGTTTTGGAACCCCGCCTTCAGCCTCACGCTGAGTCGCTATTGCCTTGATAAGGAAAGCCATATTTCTTCCCAAGTTGCGCATCGTTTGCAATCCCTCAAGATCTTTCTCCACATCTTCCGGCGTGAATCCATGCACTTCATTCCAATATGTAGAAGAGGCTATGGGCATTGACTTTATGGTGAAGAACATATTCAGGTCGGCAAAAGCTGAAGTGCTCCCTGCACGGCGTGAAGAGACAACGGTTGCGCCAACTTTCATTGTCGGGTCAACTGTGCCAGATGTGCTATAAAATAGACGATCCAGAAAAGCGTGCAACTGACCGTTGCTTCCTGCATAATATACAGGTGTGCCGACTATCAATCCGTCCGCTTCGCCGAATTTCGGAGCTGTTTCATTCACCTGGTCATTGAAAACGCATTTGCCGTGAGCGCGGCAATAGTTGCATGCTATGCACCCTCGTATATCTTTGTTTCCGATATTTATCCGTTCGGTCTCAACTCCATTTTCATGAAGAGTTTTTTCAACTTCTTCCAACCCGCGTGAAGTGCATCCATTTATATGAGGACTCCCATTGATGACAAGTACTTTCATAGTTAATCTTTTTTATGTTGTTTTCATAAGATGATCCATCGTCTCCCCGGCAAAAGGACGTTCGCCAACAGCTTTAAAACCTAAACTCTCATAAAGCGCACGAGCATTAGAATTCTCCTTGCTGACCAGCAATCCTAACGGCTTGCCTGATTTTACAGCCTTCTCATAAGCCGCTTCAATCAGTTTTCGCCCTATTCCCATTCCGCGATAGGGAGGGAAAACAGCGAGTGAATCCATGTAGATCTCTTCAGGCCCTGTCTCATCGGCAGGCTCTCCTTCTATTTTGAGGCTTATCTTCTTTTCAGCCTCTTCAAAAAAGGGAACCCGCAATCGATGAAGGTCTGCGCCGTCGTATGCTATAACAACTCCTAAGGGCTTTTCGTTTTCATCTACGGCAACAAGTGAATTGAGGTAGCTATATTGGGAATCGGTGCGGCCGGCAAGATGCGCGAAGAGCTCAAGTACATCGTCTGGTGTATGTTTCTCTCCGGCAAGACCATTCACAAGCTCGTCGCCAATGGCCATTGTTATGGCCTTCCCGATATAGGGGGCATGAGATGCGTTAGCCTCGGTAATTCTTACATCCATAAAAAAATAGCAAAAATGAAGTGAGTTTTGATAAATATCATTCAGCAATTTTCCATTCAGGTTCTTTTCGTTTCGAGTATGCGGAAACAAAGACTTTGCCAATTAAGGCATACTTAACCCCGGAATAGTCTCTTGCCTTGTAGGTGCACACATATATGCATCGTCCGCAAGATATGCACTTTGAATTGTCGGTCATAATCGGGTTATCCCTGTCAATAGCTCCTGCCGGACATTTATCTGCACAGGCATTGCATCTTTTGCATTTCTGGGAATTGCATTTTGGGTGGAGAGGAACATCGATAGGATTTTTATAAGGGAAGTTCCCTTTTACTTCAATCTCTTTGAAAGGATAACCTGCATCCAGCCTTTCACGGCATGCTTGGCCAAATTCACTCAGTGCGGAGAGGTCAGATTTATCGGGACGGTGAGTTCCGACTTTTGGAAATATGGAGTGTTGCCCTATGAAAGCACCCGCGCCTACAATGTTGAAACCGGATTTCTTTAATAAGTCCATCAATTCCAAAAGTGCATCATCATAATCGCGGTTGCCATAAACCACCATAGCGATAGCGTATGCCCCTTTCCCTCTGAGACGTTTTATTGTATTGACAGCCGGTTCGGGGAGGCGTCCACTATAGACAGGCGATGCTATGATGGCAACATCATCAGGTTCAAAGAAGGGGAGTTCCGTTGCATGGTTATCTGCTATGTTTATCTCTCTATTAACCGGCAGCCCCATGGCTTTGCCAACTGCTTTGGCACATTGAGCTGTTGTTGTAGTTGCACTGAAATAAATGTATGTCAATCCTTTCATTGTTAGTATTAGCTTCAAATGAAACGGCCTGGCCGTAAGGTTATGTTGCAAAGTTAATGATTTTTCATCAAAGCGCCAAGAGAGGATTATTAACTTTAATGAACAGAGGGACGACCCGCGGTGTTAAAACAATAAGCTCATTTCAGGCATCCGTTAAAAATGTTAAATGAGGTCACCGATTAATTCCAGCTATAGACTATGTTTGAATATATTGCCGACATATTAAGAAGTTATCCCACCCTTGCTCTCTTTCTCACCGTAGGATTAGGGTTCCTGTTCGGTCGCATAAAGATAGGGAATTTTTCTTTAGGCAGCGTGACGGCTGTTCTCCTTGTAGGAGTGCTTGTGGGTCAATTGCGCATCCCGATGTCGGGGCCATTGAAAATGGTTTTCTTTATGATGTTCCTTTTTTCAATCGGTTATAGCGTGGGGCCTGATTTCTTCAAGTCGCTTAGGGGAGCAGGCCTCAAGCAGGCGCTATTTGCCTTGATAATGGGTGCCGTCTGTTTTGGCACAACCCTGGTCATTTCTCTGCTTTTCAGCTATTCAAAAGGGGAGTCAATCGGACTTTTCTCCGGTTCTCAGACATGCTCCGCATTGTTGGGCGTAGGATCGGAGGCTCTTGGAAGGCTTGGCCTGTCGAAAGAAGCGCTCGACAAGGAATTGAATATCATCCCTGTCTGTTATGCGGTCACTTATATCTTCGGAACTTTGGGAACGGTCATCATTCTTGGCAATCTTGCGCCACGTCTTTTAGGAGGAGTGGAAAAAGTTAAGAAAGCCACAGCCCAGCTTGAAAAGGAGCTTAACGCAGGCGATCATTCCAAAGATCCGGCTTATGTGAATGCGATGCAATCGGTCGATTACAGGGCTTTTCATATCGATTCAGGATTCTTTAACCTTCCAAAGAGCGTTCACGACACTGAGAAATATCTCCGGAAAGCCGGGGTTGAGGTTTACATTGACCGCGTTAGGCATAATGGCGAGATTTTTGCTCCGCGGCACGACGATATGATATATGCAGGCGATGAAGTAGTGGTTTGCGGAAGGGCTGAGTTTATGGTTCATGTGGAGGGCTATCTCGGCCATGAGGTTGCCGACGCGGAAATCCTGTCATATCCGCTTGACAGGGTAGGGGTTCTGGTCACAAAGAAAGATTTTACTGGCCAGAGAATTTCTGACCTCCGGAAAAGAAAATTCATGCATGGGGTCGTTATCAGGGATGCCATTCGCGGAAATAAAGCATTGGATATCAATCTCGATACAATTTTCGAAAAAGGGGACCGCCTCACTGTCATGGGTCGTCCGGTTCAGGTGAGCAACGCGACGGTGCATATAGGCCATGTGGATCGTCCTTCCATTCAGAGCGACCTCATGTTTGTCGGCCTTGCCATCTTCATCGGAGGTTTGTTTGGAGCCATGAGTTTCTGGATTGGAAGCATACCTGTCAGTTTCGGCACGAGTGGCGGCGCTTTGATAGCAGGATTGGTGTTCGGTTGGTTAAGATCCAAGCGTCCCACCTTTGGCAACATCCCGGCCGGAGCGTTATGGCTTATGAATAACCTTGGTTTGAATGTCTTTATAGCTGTCGTGGGTATAGAAGCCGCGCCATCGTTCATTTCCGGCATAAAGACGGTTGGTCCGATGCTGTTTTTGGCGGGTGCGATCGCCACCATGACTCCCGTTTTCTTCGGCCTTTGGTTAGGGCATAAGGTATTTAAATTTAACCCTGCAATCACGATGGGATGTTGCGCCGGCACACGAACCTGCACAGCTGCTTTAGGCGCGGCGCAGAATGCCATCGGCAGCACGGTCCCGGCAATAGGATATGCGGTCACTTATGCCGTAAGCAATATTATGTTGGTTATCTGGGGACTGATTATGGTGCTCTCCGTCTGATAAATTAGCGATTGAAATATGCAAATAATAAATGGGCTTGAATATGTCAATTCAGGCCCATTTATTCTATGTTCTTATGATTATTTTTTCACAAATTTTTTGCCATTGATTATGTATAAGCCCTGAGGAAGCTCATTCAGTGCATTCCGGGAATCAACATTGGTTTTTACAGCTATCCCCTGAATATTATAAACAGTATGTGAAGGATTAAGCTCAGAATTTTCAATCTGTTCAACACCGGATTCGGAATCTGCCTTGAGCACGATAGAAGTTACGTTGAAAGGATTTCCACCCTCCGGATTAAACTGACACATAAGGGCGTTAACATCAGAAAGGGCCTCCTTAACTTTGATATCTTTAAGATCGAGAGTAACCTTAGTGTCCTCTTTTACAGTATTGGCATCGTTCGACCACACTGCGGAGTCATCATCCCATTTGGTAAGAGCCTTGAAGAAATATGTGTCGTAACCGGCCTCCATGTTGATTTCAAGATATCTCTGACCATTATATGTATCGAAAGCGGTCTTGAAAAGTTCGAGAGTGTTCCAATTCTCAACCCAGAAGAACCCTCCCCATATCGCACCTTCCGGCATATTGAAGCCATCACTTTTTACTGAAACGGATGTGAGCGTGAAACCTCCGCCGCATATCTCCATTCCATATTCTTTCATAGTAGAAAGCATATCGGTAGTGATATACGCACGGAATTCATCTTTCCCGTCAATTCGAGAGAGGATGCTTCCCGGCAACCAAGTTCCGTTAGCTTTAATTTCAAGCACATCCTGTGCGTTTTCAAGACCGATTGAGATGAAGTCACCTACTTTAACATCTTCGGCGAATTTCTCAGCCGGAATAGTCAACGTGTTTGACCAGCTCACGTTCATTGCCTCTCCGTCATAGAGTGTTTTCACTGTCTCCTGTGCGGTGGCGCTAATGCCGCACACTAATGCTGTTGCTGCAAGTAAGTAAAGTTTTTTCATTGTAGAAATTGATTGTAGAGTTGTTTATTAATTTTCGCCACAAAATTATTTGATATAAAATGAGAGTGATATAAAAATCAGGTAATTGAATATTAAAAATGTTGCGAAAGCGAAAAATTAATAACTTACCCCGATTTATTTATAATTATCCGGGCTATGATATTTGGAATTTATTCCCGCTTTCTTGGCTTGTTCATGCTGCAAGGGTCGGGGTATAAAATATTTTCGGCCATCTTTGATTAGATATGAGCCGGTCTGGTGAAAATTGAAATCAACCCCCGCTTCTTTGCTTTGGTCGCGCAGTGACAGCACCCAGTCATAATCAAGAGGTCGTGCATATTTGCCTGATTCTCCTCCTGCCGAAACCTCTTCAACTAAATGCGGATCGAGATACTTGCTGATTTCTATCTTTTCAAGCAGTGGAGCGGCAACAATTATACGGTGTTTGATAGGGAGTGAAAGGAAGATTGGCAACCGGAAATCAGCCCTGTCCTGATTTTCGACAGTGCAGCCGATTCCGACGTTATCATATCCTTCGCCCCAATCGGAGGGAAGGCACTTTGCAAGCCTGTCAATCCTTTTTGTAAAGAAAAAATAGGAACAGTCATTGCGTTCCCTTATAATATCCCATATTTCCGGTCGCCATTCATCGGCTTCTTCGATGAGGAAATCGGAAGTGAAGCATAATGCGAATTGGGTTCCGGGAGGAAACTTATAATTTCTTTTCCTATCCCGTCTTAAAGGGAGATTGAAGGATCCGGTTTTTCTCACCTCCGATGAAGGTGTCTCTGTGCCGAATGCCAAATCCTCCCTGTAAACATAACAATGCTTGCACCCCGCACTTATCTTGTGGCAGCCATGCCACGGATTCCACATTGGCATATCATTAAGTGATGTTAAAGATGATATAAAGATAGGTAATGGTTATTGCAAAATTACAAAAAATATTACTTAAATTTGTAACATCGCTTTATTTTGATAAACAAACCTTTGTTGGCATTATAGCGTTTAGAGGGAAAGAATTGGATTTTAATCAAAAAGAACGAATTTTATCGTTTTAGATTAATACTTATTAATTTTAAAGACTTACTTATGAAGAAGATATTAATTATTGGTGCTTCTTCGGGCATTGGAAGGAGAGTGGCTGAAGAGCTTGCCTCGAGAGGAATCATGGTGGGTGCCGCGGCTCGAAGCATAAAGGCGCTTGAAGAGCTGAAAAGGAAATATCCGGATACAATAGAAATTGAGCAAATTGATATTAATGAAAAGGATGCTTCATCAAAGATGCACGCCCTTATTAAGAAAATGGGGGGCATGGACATCTACTTCCATGTTTCCGGCATAGGATACAGCAACCCTGCAATGGAGCCGGAACGCGAAGTGGAGATCATTGCAACAAATGCATGCGGGTTTGCAAGGATGATAAGCACGGCATATCGTTATTTCCGCGACAATGGAGGGCGCGGACAGATTGTAGCCCTCACGAGTGTGGCCGGGACAAACGGCATTGGACAAATGGCGGCCTATTCTGCCTCAAAGAAATTTGATCAGACATATCTTGTGGCAATGGAACAGCTTGCCCTTGAAGAGAATCTTGACATACGGTTCACTGATATCAGGCCGGGCTGGGTGCGCACTCCTTTACTCAGCGATGAAAAGGAATATCCTATGGAGATGACTCTTGATTATGTGGTGCCGCAGGTCATTCGTGCCATTGTGAAGCATCCGCGTGTTGCGGTGATCGACTGGCGTTACAATATTCTCGTTGGATTATGGCGCCTTATTCCAAATTTCCTTTGGACAAAAATGAGTATAACCATGTCTTGAAAATTATAATAAATGACACGATTTGAAGAATTGAAGGAACTGCTTCGCAGCAACCGTTCCTACCGGAGATTTGATGAGAGCCGGAAGATTGATTATAGCCTGCTTGAAGCAATGGTTGAATTGACAAGATATTGCGCTTCGGGAAGAAATTTGCAACCATTGAGATATAGGATAGTAAGCACTGAAGAGGAATGCCGGCGAGTTTTTCCGGCATTAAAATGGGCCGGTTATTACCAAGATTGGGATGGCCCGGAAGAGGGTGAGCGCCCGGTGGCATATCTTGTGCAATGCCTCGACACCGAACTTACTGCAAATTGTCTATGTGACGATGGGCTGCAATTGGAAGCGATAACTTTGGGAGCATCCGCGCTTGGCATTCATGGCACCATTATCAAGGCTTTCAATGCGGAGGAGGTTAAGAATGCATTGGCATTGCCTGATAGATATAAGCCCCTCTATATCCTGTCGCTCGGTTATCCTGCCGAAACTGTTCTGATAGAGGATACTGACGGCACCACGGACGCAGATATTCGCTACCATAGAGATGAGGAGGAAAGGCATATAGTTCCTAAGAGACCTTTGAAAGAGCTGATTATACGATGAAGCAATTTAGAGCTTAACAATATATAGAAGGCTAATATAGAGGAGGGGGCACCGTATTTGAATGCGATGCCCCCTAATCTTATATTTATCATTTACTCCTCGACTACAAACTGATCTTTGCCAACTCCGCAAATTGGGCAAACCCAATCTTCAGGAATATCTTCGAATGCTGTGCCGGCAGCAATGCCGCTATCAGGATCTCCTACTTCAGGATCATAGATCCAATCGCAAACTTCACATCTATACTTTTTCATAGTTTTATGTTTTATCTGTTATTTGTTTTATCTATTAACATCGGGATAGTTAGGAAAGTTTAAATATTTTGCATTTTATTTATCTCAACCTTCAGCCTCACGCTGTGCCATAATAAAAATGTGCCATAATAAAAACAAGAATAAATAAAAATAAAGACAAGAATAAATATTTCAAAATTTTGCGAACTAAAGTGAAGAATATTTGTTTTATTATGAAAAAGGTTTTAATGCCTTTATAGAAATGACACGGTAATAATACAACGAAAAACATATATGAAGAAAGTATTGGTAATTGCAGGTCATCCTGATTATAAGCAGTCAGTGGCCAATAGGGCAGTCCTTGATGAGTTTCATAAACTTGTTCCCCATGCGGATATTGTTTATCTTGATGCATTATATCCTGATTTCAGGATTGATGTCGAAACAGAGCAGAAACGTATTTCAGATGCAGATATAGTAATTTTCCAATTCCCGTTCTGGTGGTATGGATCTCCATCGTTGATGCATAGATATGTAGAGATGGTATTTACTCACGGTTTTGCATACGGATCTGAAGGAAAAGCATTGCACGGAAAGAAATTCATTGCCTCCTTTACGGTTGGAGGTGCAGAAGAGGCTTATACCCTCGATGGTTACCAGCACTTTACTCTTGATCAGTTTATTCCTCCTTTCCGGGCAATGTCTAATCTTTGCGGAATGGAATGGGTGGAACCGGTTTATGAATACGGCATGATGACCCTTGGCCCTGACGACACTGAGAGAGTCAAGGAAGTCACTGAGAAAGCACACCGTATGGCTCATAGATTGGCTGATTTGGTTAAATAGGATAGAATTAATTGAAATATAGAAAGTGGGAGGGAAGTCGCAGTGATGCGGTTTCCCTTTTTTGTTAACATAAATTAATATAGTAAAGAGAGGGTTATAAAGAAAAAGTTTCTACTTTTGCATATAGTTGTTGAAGTTGTTTAAACAACTTCTCCATATCTAACAAATAGTTGTTTAAACAACTTTTCCATATCTAACACATAATAGCAAAAAAATGAAGGGAATTTTTTCTATGGGCGTTCTGGCGCTTACATCATTTGTTGCATGCGGGCAGAACGTCAATACAGCTGATATCGCAAAGCCGGAGAATCCCGCTGACACTGCGGTAGTCTATATGACTAAGGAAATCTCGCCGGAAGCCATTTTGAAACTTTATAAGGCCCTCGGACGTGAAGCAACCGGAAAAGTTGCTGTAAAGATTTCAACTGGTGAACCCGGTGGACATAACTATCTCCAGCCATCATTGATTGCAGATTTTGTCAAGCGGACCAATGGTACGATAGTTGAATGCAACACGGCCTATGCCGGGAAGCGTTTCTCAACCGAAGATCATCTTAAGGCTGCCGAGGAGCATGGCTTCACAGCCATAGCCCCGGTTGATATAATGGATGCCGAAGGAGAAGTTAAACTCCCCCTCAAAGACGGAAAGCATCTCAAATATGATATAGTGGGCTCACATTACCCAGACTATGATTTCACGGTTATCCTTTCTCACTTCAAAGGACACGCTATGGGCGGTTTTGGTGGAGCTGTAAAGAATATGTCGATCGGTATAGCTTCTTCAAATGGAAAGGGATATATTCATTCGGCAGGGAAAATTGAGACTGCCGATAATCTGTGGAATAATATTCCCGAGCAAGACCTGTTCTTGGAATCGATGGCAGAGGCGGCCAAATCTGTTGCAGACCATTGCGGCGACAATATCATCTATATAAGTGTTGCCAACAATCTCTCGGTTGATTGCGATTGCTCTTCGCATCCCGAAGATCCCCAAATGCATGATATAGGCGTCCTTGCTTCGCTCGACCCGATTGCGCTTGATAAAGCGTGTACGGATCTTGTGCGGAATTCCGATGACCATGGCAAAGTTCATCTGATTGAAAGAATCGATAGCCGTCATGGCATGCACACCCTCGATTATGGCGAGCAGATAGGGCTGGGAACCCAAAATTATAAAATAGTCAATCTTGACTGATAGGATACCTGTATTGACTAAAGATTAATCTAAGCCTCGAATGGCTATTGTAATTCTTGATTCACTCCCTGATTCCTCTTACGCTCATTCCGTGGAATAGGGGGTCTGTGGTCTGTTGTGCTTCTACATCTGAGGCTGTAATATAGAACTGGATTATTCCTCCCGTTTTCAGCGTCTGGATGGCATGTGAGAGCCAGTAGTCGGCAAACTCTCCGTTGCTGGCCGTGGCTCCTGTGGCACCGGATATATAACCGAAATCAGGGAAGAATAAGACCTCTCCATTAGACTTTACTTTAACGTAGAATCCTGCCCTTTCAGTAGCAGTTGAAGTGGGAATATAACTGAACTCATACCTTCCTTTTGGATCTGTCGTTGATTCAGGGGTGAAATCTAAGAGAGGTTCTGTGTATGGCACTACAAATCCAACCGGGTTGGGGTCATATACCGTTTTTATGTTCGACGTATTATATGCTCCGTTCCAGAAATTGTTATATGGATATGTGGTGTAATTGGCGCTTGTCTCGTCGCTGTCATGACTGCCACAATAGAATGTATCCGGATGTTGGATATATAATTGCATCAAGGTTTTATTGTTAGCCAGATCAGTTGCCGATGCTATCGGAGGCGTGGTGATTTGATGATGTGATGCATCATAAAAAGCCTTATCTCCCGACATCATCGGATCTTTCCGTCCCCATTGATAATAAGTGTTATAATCCGGAGTCTCAAGTGTAATTCCGCTCTGGGTCAAGGTCACGGTCTTTGATAAAGGCTCTATTCCATCAGGAAGTCCGGTCTGGGTGAAGCGTATTTTTACTGAGGATTCGGGGAAGGTGAATTTGTCGCCACCTGCAACATAACCGAGGTTGGCAGAGGATAACCCATAATTTTTCCCTGAAACGGCTACATTCTGGACTCCTGTATTAAGGTTATAGTCTGTTACCCAGATTTGCCAGCTCCACATAATCTTCTTATCTGCATCCCTTACTGCCAACAAGGCATTCCCTTGTCGGATAGTGTTTTTAGGCACATCAAAAAGTATTGACTTACCATCAGCAGAGAGGCTGACATTACGGATAAGATTCAATTCATCTTCCCAGATAAGGAGAGCATCAGATGGCGTGCAGCCATTATTTTCATAAATATAGGGAGATGTGATGCCATTGTTGAGATGATTTGTAAATGTCTTCAACGCACGCGAATTATGAGTGCCCGGCACGTATGACTGCTTATTGTCGCCACCATTCTTTATTGCATTTCCATAAACGAGAGGCAGCGAATAGCTTCCGGGTGCATTGATGATGTAGGTATTGGCTGTATTCTCAATACCGGATGCGCCCGACTGTGAGGAAAGATTATAGGGAGTATGACCCGAAGAAAGGTTGATATCTTGGGCATTCTGTAGAACCTTCGTTCCTTCCGACATATTATCAAATACAAGATCTTGCATCACTGTCGAAATTTTTCCCTCCGTGTCTCCGTCTCCTTTTAAAGTAAAATCGGAAATCCAATTTGGCTGAGGAATGACATTCCCTTTATCATCAACAAATTCAGCTATCCAGCTAACAGGATTTTTGACACCATTATCGTTAAGGCTACTCTTAACGTTAAAAGTGGTGGAAGATCCGGTATAGTCAGTTTTAAAGTCGCCGGTTACATTTAAAATCAAGGAGTCGGCCTGAGGATTTGCCGAAATGCGATAGGTAATAGTTTTCCCCTCGGGAAAAACCTGGGATGAGAGCGAGGTGGTGAGGGTTGTTTCTTTCCCATCGGCATCAACCACAATTGAGAGGGTTGCATTTTCGCCAAGTGCTTGGGGAAGCAATATGAAAGTTTGATCAGCTGAAGTGATTTCAGTTCCGGCGGCAACATATTGAGAATTCCCTTCTGCTGAAAGAGCAACCATTGGCTCAACACTAAAGTCTGCTTCATCAGCAAGGTCGCTCCATACCCCGGTTTCAAGATTAAGAGTGCCATTCTTCATAGACCCCGCTATCGTTATGCTCTTTATGATGCAAGGAGCCATCTCCGCGCCCGCAACAAATTTAATGGAAGTGAGCGCATGGTTGAATGTAAGATTACAAGGCGAAGAAGAAGCATCTATAGGAGAAGCATAAAGGAGATCGGTCTGGTCCGCTACACTCTCAGGTACCGTATAATCAAGCAGAAGGCTTCCATTAGAATTGCTTATTGAGTTAATTCCATTTTTAGTTTTGTCGGAAAAATAGGGGGAGTAGGCATTAAAATGAAGAGCGCCTTCGCCCGGCCAGAGATATTCAGCATGGGGCATCCAGTCATTTCCCTTTGAGATCTCAATGTTCTCCATATAATCAGGTTTATATCCGGCAGTCCCGGCCTCGGATGCATAGCCGGCATAAACTCCGAATGAAACCATATTTGAAGCATCTGTCAGTTGCGAGCGTGTTGCAGAGATATTTTCGCTTGTTACGATATTGTCACTTACAATCGGAACAAGGTAAAGCGGTTTTTCGCTTCCCTGAAGTGGAAGGATGCTGAGTGACTCCGAGAGATCATTTCTTGTTATGAAGTTGTCGGAAGAATCCTCTTTCGATGTTGACACATTGAACCGAATAAATCGCCTCTCTTTCATGGAAGAGTCAATATTATCATCAGAGCAAGATGAAAAAAGAGAACCTGCCAGGCTTGATGCTAAAGCGATGCCAATATATAGATATGTTTTATGGCTTGTTTCCATAGAGTTAAGTTTATAGGGAAAAGAGTGCAATCAAGACGCTCTCTAAATAGTGTTTGCAGGAAGAGATCCAACTTCCTGCAAACTTTATTTTTTAATTAAGCTGTAATTATAAAAATGTTTTTCAATTATTCCGCCGGTTTATCTTTCCCGGTATCCATAGGAAGATCGGAAGATGAATCAACCCAGTCAGTAACATCAACGGTAAACTTGATAGGGCCACCGAGCACAGGCTTGCCCGGATCGGGATCGTGGGGGTCAACATAACCTGCACCGTGAGTCAAGTCAAGATTATAGACATATTTCTTACCGGCCTCCCAATTATCATCGATAGGGATTGCAGCCCAAGTGCAGTCACCTTCCGAAGGGAAAGGATATACCTGCGCACCGGCCACAGTGTTTATCTGGAGCTTGATAGCTAAGTATGCCCCTTTTGCTGAGTTGGAAGCATCGGAAGTTGGGTTCCAGGCAGTGAGCTGTTGCGGAATAAGCATCAGGTTGCCGCCTTCTCCCATCACCGAGGCCGGAACTGATCCAAGCTCAACTGGAGTGGCGTAAGTTTCATCATAGATGGCCTTGTCAGTGCCTAATGACCAGTTATTGGTGGTAAAATCAAAATCAGCCTTAGACACCGATTCACCTATTCTCACTCCGCTTACCTTATAAGTGTATGCGGTGTTATCAGTTTTTGCTCTCACCTCTATCTGGACAAGCCTGTGATCGAATTTTAGAGGAACACCGGTTGCCTCATTGTCATCTTTATTTCCGGTTGCAGTGGCGGTGATAAAGTCGATTTGATTTGCAATTGAGGAGGCGGGGCTAAAACCGGTCATGACCTTTGAATCGCTGCCAAGAGTGATCACACCTCCAGGATTTGCAGGGGAATAAGCATAGAAAGTGAGGGAAGTATTATCGCCCGGCCAGTTATAGGTGGGATCGGAGGTGAAATAGCCATCTGCACCCTTGTTGAATGTAAGTGTATTGAAATAGGGGGTATTGCCCATAAAAGAGGCAACATTGATCTCCTTTAAATTTGCGTTAGTGGTTTCAGTTGCACGTGTTCCCATTGAAGGGCGGAAGCTGATTGCTGTTCCGTGATTTTCACTGATAGGCTCATCCTCCGAACATGAGGTGAGAGCGAGGCCGGCTATCGAAGCCATTGCCATTAATAGATATGTCTTTTTCATAGTAGTAAAAATTTCTTAATAAAACATGGAACCGTCAATGAGGAAGAAATGATTCATCTTCATTAAATCCTTTTATATAATTATAACGTCTGGTAGTAAGATTGGTTTATTTATTTTTGATGCAATTATTGCATAATATTTATATTAAGGTATATCTGCATTATTGTTTTGCTCGTAGTTTCTTTTGCTCGGCTTCGAAGGCTTCTATGAAGTGGATCTCGACCGGGGAGAGTTGATACTTCGAACTGCGTATGTTGCGGATTCTCGCAAGCAGCTCATCAAAGTAATTTTATATGTCTTGAAATGGTCGACTTATTACGTTGAAACAGCTCCGCCATCTGACCAGCAGTAAGCCACACAGATTCATTAGCAAAGCCGAACCTCAATCTTCGTCTGTCCTCCCTGTGTCTGAAAAAATATTATCTGTCCGCTATCCATCCTGCTTAGTATTAACAAACAGTCAATCTCAATCCTCACTACTTTTCTATTCGTATTTAAAGCAATTAGTTATCACCGCCAAACGAATGATAGTAACAAATACCATAAATCCAGCAGTAAGACCTGATTCTGATTTATAGAAGTTAGGATTATAAAGCACATGAAAATAAAAAATATTGATGGATTAGGTGAAATATCCCTATAATCTGTATAGTGCATTAAAAAATATTTAGTAATTTTACACTTTCCGATAACATAGCCTTATCAGAAGTTGCACTATGACACCAGAACAGATAGCTCGAGAAAAAATAGACCGTATGTTTGCTGAAGCTGGATGGGCAGTGGTTGACCGTGATCACTACTCTCCAGAGATATCTGCTGTCGCGGTTGAAGAAGGTTTAATGACCGGTAATTGCGAGGCAGATTATCTTCTATTCATAAATGGTAAAGCAGTTGGCGTATTAGAAGCCAAACGCCAAGAAGTGGACGTAACGGATTCAATTGTAGCAGAGCAAGCTGAACACTATACAAGGAGCGTTCCAAATTGGTGTCAAGCCTGGCTGAATCCATTACCATTAGCCTATGTGAGCAATGGTAAGGAGTTATATTATCGTGATTTGAGAAATCCCAATGGACACTATGAACCTTTGAAAAAGATACATACCCCAAAAGAGATTACTCGAATGCTTGGGATAAAGGATTTCTATGCAGCACTGCCAACCTTACAGAAACGAGGTCTCCGGGATTGTCAGTTTGAGGCGATCACTGAACTGGAAAAAAGTTTCCGTTCAGGGCAAGACCGAGCTTTGATGGTGTTAGCTACCGGTGCCGGAAAGACATATACCGCGTGCTTGGCAACTTATCGAATGCTCAATTACACCCCGATGAAGCGCGTGTTGTTTCTTGTTGACCGAAATAATCTTGGTAAACAGGCCGAAGGGGAATTTGGTACATTTCGACTGACGGAAAGTGGAGATCCATTGAATACGATATTTGAAGTAAATCGGCTCAAATCAGCAAAATTAAGGGAAAGCGACCAGGTGGTAATTTCTACCATACAGCGGCTTTTCTCTCTACTTTCCGGCCAACCTATCGAAGATTCTGATGATGATGAAGCTACTGAGGAGGTAACATCTGCGATGAGTTTACCTCCGAATCCTCTCTTGCCTCCAGACTTCTTTGACATGATAATCATTGATGAATGTCATAGATCCATTTATGGAAACTGGCGTGCTGTTCTTGAATACTTTGATACCGCGAAGCTTGTGGGCCTTACAGCTACACCTGTTCCTGAGACTTTGTCTTTTTTCAACAACAATCAAGTTGTAAATTATACTCTTGAAAAGTCAATAGTTGATGGTGTTAATGTTGATTATCGAATTTATAGAATCAAGACTCAGGCTACTGAGGATGGTGGAGCAATACGAGAAGGAGACAAATTGCGTCGCATCACTCGTTATAATGGTAAAGTCGAGGATGTAAAGAATCGAGAGATTAAGAATTATACAGCGTCAGAGCTTAACAGGAGTATAGTAAATCCAGCTCAGATAAAACTTATTTTGGAAACGTATCGAGATGCCGTATATACAGAAATGTTTACCGATCCGCAGCGCGAACCCAATATGGATTATCTGCCAAAGACACTGATCTTTGCACTGAATGATGCACATGCTACGAATATTGTTAACATAGCTAAAGAAGTCTTCGGAAATCAGATTACGGTAAATCCCGACCGATTTGTGCAGAAAATTACTTATTCCGCTGGAGATAGTAATGCACTTATTCGATCATTCAGAAATGACAAAGATTTCCGAATAGCAGTTACAGTAACTCTTGTTGCCACAGGTACGGATGTCAAACCACTTGAAGTCGTAATGTTTATGCGTGATGTTGAGTCCCAGCCGCTTTATACGCAAATGAAGGGTCGAGGTGTACGAACTATCGGCGATGAACAATTGCGCAATGTGACTTCTAATGCTCATAGTAAGGATATTTTCTTCTTGGTAGATGCTGTTGGTGTCACTGAACACTCTCACACAATCCCTGTCTCGGGAGGGGGTCAACCGACACTAACTCTTCGTCAATTATTAGAACGGCTGACGCATGGGGAAGTACATGATGATCATTTGCGCCTTATTGCAGGACGTTTGGCTCGAATCCATAACAAGGCAAGCGAGGAGCAACGCAGCGAATTTGAAAAACTTGCTCATGTGTCGATGAGTGATATTTCAACGAATATCTATCAAGCTCTCGAAGCCGGAACTTTGCCGACTTATATAAACGTTAATGACCCCAATAATGAACGTAAAGGGCTTATAAGACCCCTTGCCGTTCATCCTGATGCGCGAGAATATCTATGCGTACTCAATGCAGGTTTCATCAATATCCTTCAGCCCGGAGAGGATACTCTTATTGAAAAAGGATTCTCTCAAGAAGAAGCTACCTCCACCACTAAGGAATTTGAAGAATATATTGAATCTCATAGAGACGAAATTGAGGCTTTGAGAATCATTTATAACAATACAGGAGAACCGTTAACCTACAAAGTTCTTAAAGATCTTGATAGGAAACTGCGAGAGGTAAATCATAAGTTTAATGTATCACAACTGTGGAACAACTATTCTATTCTCAACCCTAAGGAGGTACTAAAGTTTACCACTAAGGAAGAGAAAGAGGCATTGACAAATATCATTCAATTGATACGATATGCCATGAACCTTATACCTGAACTAAGAAGTCTCCCATCAATGGCATCTCAACGCTTTGAACTCTGGTGTGGACAGGCTCAACGACCTTTGACTGAAATACAGAAGGAAGTCATTCGGCAGATTGTGGGATATATCGTAACAAATGGTTCAACAGAGCTTAAAGATGTCCGCGATTACGATAAAACGATTGCCGCTCAAATTATCCGCTCATTTGGCAATGTGGCATCGGCAAAAGAAGCCATACTCTCACTTTCCCAATTCTTGATATTTAATAAAAAAGCAGCATAATTCTTTATGGCTAAAAATGTTTCCACCCCTCAGTCTTTAACAAAGAAAGTCTGGACACTTGCTACAACTCTTGCTGGGCACGGCATAGGTTTTACGGATTACATAACTCAACTTACCTATCTTCTCTTCTTGAAGATGGACAATGAGAATGTAGAAACCTTTGGCGAGGACTCGGCTCTTCCTGTAGGCTGCCGATGGAGCGACTTAAAGGGAGAGATGGGTGAAGATCTTGTAAATACTTATGAAAAGATACTCGACACCCTAAGTAAAGAAGATAATCTTATAGGTACCATATACACTAAAGCTCAAAACAAAATTGATAAGCCAGTATATTTAAAGAAGGTGATTGATATGATTGCCGAAGAAGACTGGCTTATTATGGATGGCGATGTAAAGGGTGCTATCTATGAGGGTATTCTTGAAAAGAACGGTCAGGATAAGAAGAGCGGCGCGGGCCAGTATTTCACCCCTCGTTCCCTAATTCAAGCAATGGTTGATGTTACTCGTCCGCAGATAGGTGAAACTATTCTTGATCCGGCTTGTGGTACAGGAGGTTTTCTTCTGGCGGCCTACGATTATATGAAGGCTCAGTCAGCCGACCGTGAGAAACAAGATTTTTTAAAAAACAAATCCATTCATGGTGTTGATAATACAGCCCTTGTGGTTACGCTTGCTTCAATGAATCTTTATCTGCATGGCATAGGCACTGAGCGTAGCCCTATAGAATGTCGAGATTCACTTGAAAAAGAATCAGACGTGATGGCTGACGTAATTCTTGCTAATCCGCCTTTCGGTACACGTCCTGCCGGTTCGGTTGAAATTGATCGACAGGATTTTTATGTTCAAACCAAGAATAATCAGCTTAATTTCTTACAGCACATGATGCTATCGATGAAAAATGGTGGTCGTGCGGCTGTTGTGCTTCCTGATAATGTTCTTTTTGAGGGTGGTGCCGGTGAGACTATCCGAAAGAGATTGCTTAAAGACTTCAACCTGCATACAATCCTTAGACTCCCCACAGGTATATTTTATGCCCAGGGAGTTAAAGCTAACGTGTTGTTTTTCACAAAAGGCACGCCAACCAAAGATGTATGGTACTACGACTACCGCACAGAGGTGAAACACACCCTGGCTACCAATCCTATGCAACGCCATCATCTTGATGAATTTGTAAAGTGCTACAACGCTGATAATATTCCTGCTCGTAAAGAAACTTATAATGCAGAAACAGAACCCAACGGGCGCTGGCGCAAGTATTCTGCTGAAGAGCTCCTAAAACGCGACAAAACCAGCTTGGATATCACTTGGATTCGAAAAGACGATGAGCTGGAAAATGTGTCTCTCTCTGAGCTGATGGCTTCGATAAAAGAGAAAAGCGACAATATCGCATCGGCTGTAGCGCAGCTTGAATCGTTATTTTCAAAACTGAATATAGAGGAATAGTGATGGATACGAAGAAACTACGTCAAAAAATACTTGACCTTGCAATAAGGGGTAAACTTGTTCCTCAAGACCCTAATGATGAGCCCGCATCCGTACTTCTCGAACGCATCCGAGCTGAGAAGGAACGTCTCATATCCGAAGGTAAGATAAAACGCCCTAAAAAGTCCAAAACAACTTCCTCTGAGTCCCATTATCAGAAGTTCGAGCC
>CAMWXH010000040.1 GCA_947178165.1 uncultured Porphyromonadaceae bacterium
TCTGCAATCATTGAGCAAATACTATCTTGCAGACACCGGGATACGTTTTGCAGAACTGGGTAAACCAAACATGGACTGGGGGCGTATGCTTGAAAACATAGTGTTCATTGAATTGCTTCGGCGTGGATATGAGGCATATGTAGGCAAACTGTACCAGAAGGAGATAGATTTCGTTGCAATGAAAGGCGTGTAGCAGATCTACATTTAGGCAAGTGATGATATTTCAGAAGAAACGACTTTCAAACGTGAAGTGGCACCATTGTTGCAGATACGCTATGCTTATCCTAAATTGCTACTGGCGCGGACCCAAAACGAGGAAACTGATTACGAAGGGATAAGAATAGTGGATATTCCGCGGTGGTTATTAAGTGTGCAATAACGCACAGTTAAAATGTATAACAAGTGTAAAGATGTAATCCATTTTGCCAACTATAAAAACTCACAAGGGAAATGATATACGATGTTTATTGAATCGTTCAGAACCGCTTTACTCGTTTTTTCCTCCGTAATATTCCTCTTTCATATAGAGTAGGAATATTCCGGTGGATTGTTATACACGTATAATTTTAGCGAAATTAATGGCTCAATAATTAGGATTATCATTAAATATGGCCAAACAAACCGTGCCATTTGAGACTATGAAACACCTATGGCCAAACAAATATTATTTTGCGGTAAAACGCGGTAAAAGGGCATAAAAAAGAGTTGAGCGGTCGCGGAGTGCGATGCTCAACTCTTTGGTATTCTTCTTTGCTTATCCGAATATGTCGGAATGGGATCCGGTATCAATCAGGAGAAGAATGAGTTCGGTGTCATTCTGTTCCCACACCAATAGCCAATCAGGCTCAATATGACACTCCCATGCTCTACTAAATTTTCCTGATAACTTGTGAGGACGGTATTTGGCAGGAAGAGAGCCAGTCTCGGCCAAAATTCTGACACATTCCTTAAACTTAGACATATCCAGCCCACGCTTTATACACTTTTTCAAGGCTTTATCAAAACGTCGCGTTGTGTCTATAGAATAGCTCATATACCAAATGCTTTGAACATGTCGTCAACATTGTCAAAATGAGTCACACGTCCGGCCTTGATATCATCAAGAGCATCATCAATTCCGCATTTCTTCCGCTTGGAGGGTTTCGCAATGCTCACTCCTTCAATCGCATTAAGAATCTTCTTAAGGTGAGGGAGAATGGATTTGTCTTCTATGTTAATCGTAATCTGTGTCATAATTAATCTCCTTATTTCCGCAAAGTTAATAAAATTAATCTATATAGGATAGCTATTCCAAGTTATTATAACTATTTCCACACTATCTTATTTCGTAATAAAACTTCGCGAAGGGCACAAAATATACTCCTCTTCTGCACAGTAGAAGAACCTACATTTTCGTTGTAAATACAAACAAATTTCGCCATTTCAGACCATAAAACACCAGCCATACAAACAAATAACGATTGTTTATATGGCTGGTTATTAGTAATATAAGTCAATTGTCAAGACTTAATATTCCTCTTCGTTGAAGAAGAAATCGTCTTTGGAGGGATAATCGGGCCAGATGTCTTCGATGCTTTCGTAAATCTCGCCTTCATCCTCTATCTCATGGAGATTCTCAATCACTTCCATCGGGGCTCCGCTACGCATGGCGAAATCAATCAACTCCTCTTTTGTAGCGGGCCAGGGTGCGTCTTCAAGCTTTGACGCAAGTTCAAGTGTCCAATACATATCTTTCTGTTTTTATTTGTTTTCTATAATTTTCAGCCAATTTGGCTGCTCCTAATCTTTTTCTAATTTGCCACTGTCAAGCTTGGTGGCATATCAACTAACCCTTAATTGCCACCATCAGCCTTGGTGCCATACCACCTCATTCACGCCACGCATAAAATTAATGTAACGTGCCGCGATAAAGAGATAATCGGAAAGGCGGTTTATATAGGCTGTGACCTGAGGATCAACATATTCTTCATCTGAAAGGTCAATTATGCGTCTTTCAGCACGACGGCATACCACCCTCGCCAGATGCGCCTTCGATGCCAACTCGCTTCCTCCGGGCAATACAAAGGCATTGATTTTGGGAGTCTGCTCATCAAGGGCATCAATCCAGCCCTCAAGCTGATTCATCTTCTCCGGAGTCAGGCTCTTGCATGAAGGCTTTTCAGCGGCTCCGGGCTGCGTGGCCAGATAAGCTCCTATATTGAACAATTCATTCTGAATCTCCCTTATCTGTCCTTGCAACTCATTGTCGGCCCGGATATCAGATGCTATGGCTCCGAGATATGAGGAGAGTTCATCGATTGTGCCATAGGCTTCAAGACGCGGACTGTTCTTCTTGGCACGCGCGCCTCCTACAAGCGAAGTGGTTCCGTCATCTCCGGTTCGTGTGTATAAAGAGCTCTTCATAAATTTCCTTTTTAATAAGCAACCCGGGCACCCTCCCGGTAATGATTAATTTCTTCTTATCCTAAAGTTCAGGATATTGGTATATCAATTTTGGGTATATTCTTAAATTTGTAACGTCTCACACCCGATATTGTTGCATCCATCATACCAACCATATCAGATTTTTTTATTAGATTTGTAAATATTTGGCTCCCGAGCCCTTTATAACGAAAAAGCCGGCACGGGGATTCTTCCAATAACTGATAGCCTTATAACCGTTTAAGTGGAGTTTCCGAAACTTAAGCCTAAACAACTTATTGTAATGCCAGAAAATAACCAACGATATATAGTAAGCGCACGGAAATACCGTCCGGCAACTTTTCAGACCGTGGTTGGCCAGAAGAATCTGACCTCCACTCTTAAGAATGCCATCTCTTCCGGACGCCTTGCCCAAGCCTATCTTTTCTGCGGCCCGCGCGGCGTGGGCAAGACCTCATGCGCCCGCATCTTCGCTAAGACTATAAACTGCCTTCACCCCACACCCGACGGGGAGGCCTGCGGTGAATGCGAGTCATGCCGTGCCATCGATCAGGGGAATTCATATAACCTTATCGAGCTCGATGCCGCATCAAACAATGGTGTCGATGATATCCGCGCCATCACCGAGCAGGTCAGCATCCCTCCGCAAGTAGGGAAATATCGCGTGTTCATAATCGATGAGGTTCACATGCTCACTGCTGCCGCTTTCAATGCCTTCCTTAAGACTCTTGAAGAACCCCCATCATACGTCATTTTCATCCTCGCCACCACCGAGAAGCACAAGGTTATCCCCACAATCCTCTCCCGCTGTCAGATTTACGATTTCAAGCGGATCACTATCGATGACACTGTGGATCACCTCGAGTTTGTGGCCAAAAGCGAGGGTATCAATGCCGAGCGACGTGCGCTGAGCGTGATTGCGCGTAAGGCCGACGGAGCCATGCGCGATGCTCTATCGATTTTTGACCAAGTGGCTGCCTCATGTCAGGGAGATGTTACATACGAATCTACAATCGATACCCTCAATGTGCTTGACTACGAGTATTACTTTCGGTTGGTCGATGCCTTTGCAAAGGCCGACATACCCGACTCTCTGCTTATATACAAGGAGATACGTGACAAGGGGTTTGATTCTCTTTTCTTCATTGGAGGCCTCGCAAGCCATATACGCGACCTTATGGTCGCGGCCGATGCACGCACTTTGCACCTGCTCGAAATGCCGGCAGATACTGCCCAGCGTTTCCGCCAGCAGGCTACATCTCTGCCATTGCAATGGTATTACGCGGCAATGAAGATTCTCAATGATTGTGATTTCAATTACCGCACGGCCTCTAACAAGCAACTTCTTGTTGAAGTCACCCTCATACGCCTTTGCCAACTTCTTGCCCCGGCAGAACCACCTTTCAAAGGAACGTATAAGAATCCTCCTCTGCAAAACCCGGCCACTGCTCCTGCCGCCGCTTCAACTCCTCCCCCAGCTTCTGCTGCCGTGTCAAACGCAGCCCCTGTTTCCGAGTCACCCCGGACAGTGTCAGAAGCTCCGGCGGCATATAATCCCTCTCCGCAGGCTCCAAAGGCTCCCCAGCCTCCTCAGCCTGCGCAACGTCATCACACGCCGCCTGAGCCACAGCGTCCGATGGGAAAACCTCGCACTTTCCGTCTCTCCGACTCCGTTCACACTGAATCGGCATCGCTCGAACCAAGAAATACACCTGTCACAATCGACAGTTTCATGCAAGCCTGGAATAAATTCATTCAGGATAATTCCGACCAATACATACTCACTTCCGCAATGCGGAAATCAAAAATAACTATGGGGGGAGAAAATGAGTTTCATATACTCGTTGAGCATCCCGCCCAGCAACAAGCCTTTGAATCTTCCACCAAGCTCGTCACTTTCCTGCGCGATACCCTTAAAAATGATTTCATAGCCCTGAAAGCGGAACTCGACACCTCAATTGAAGTGGTTAAAATGCTTCCTCCCAAAGAATTTATAGCAAAAGCGATTTCCCAGAACCCGGCTCTCGGAGAGTTCCTGAAAAATATAGAAGCAGAGATCAACTGATCATCCCTTCCCCAACAGTTCCTTAAGGGGATTGATAAAGAAAGGCCGGTCGAACAGATGCGGATGAGGCACCTTCAATTCCGGCAAATCAACCTCCACATTCTCAATAGCCATTATGTCGATATCTATCAGGCGGTCCTTATAAGTGCCGTCGGCATTCCGATGCGCCTCGGGGGAGATCTCCTTCTCAATCTTCTGAAGTTCGTGAAGCACATCCAGCGGTTCCTCTTCGCTTTCAAACATCATGGCCACGTTCAGAAACATATTGGTGGAATCGTAACCCCACGGTTCCGATTCCACCACTTTCGAGATCTCAAAATATCCGAAGCGCCTTTCCACGGCCGCCACCGCCCGGCTCAGGTTTAGCCTGCGGTTGCCCAGATTGGTGCCGATATTTATGTAATATTTCATTTCAAGCTATATCATAGAGTCTTTTTAACTTCCACCTCTTCAAAGCCCTCGATAAGGTCGCCTTCACGGATGTCGTTGTAGCCCTGGATCGAAAGACCGCAATCATAGCCTGAAACCACCTCTTTCACGTCATCCTTAAATCGCTTGAGAGAGCCAAGGTCGCCGGTATAGATCACGATACCGTCGCGGATCAGGCGCACTTTCGAGGCGCGCTTGATCTTGCCGTCGCGCACGATTGCTCCGGCGATGGTGCCGACTTTCGAGATATGATATGTCTGAAGCACTTCTGCCGTACCGGTGATCTCCTCCTTGATTTCGGGAGAGAGCAATCCCTCCATAGCATCCTTAACCTCCTCGATTGCCTTATAAATCACGGAATATAGACGGATCTCTACGCCCTCCTTCTCAGCCTCGCGCTTGGCGGCGGCAGAAGGACGCACCTGGAAGCCGATGATGATAGCATCTGAAGCGGCGGCCAAAGTCACATCCGATTCCGAAATAGCGCCCACACCCTTGTGAAGCACATTGACTTGAACCTCCGGAGTGGAAAGCTTGAGCAACGAGTCTGAAAGAGCCTCGATTGAACCATCCACATCACCCTTGACCACAAGATTGAGCTCGTGGAAGTCGTTGAGCGCACGGCGACGGCCAAGCTCTTCGAGTCCGACGCGCTTCTTGGTGCGAAGGCCAAGCTCGCGCTGAAGCTGTTCGCGCTTGCTTGCAATCTCTCGCGCTTCCTGCTCGGTGTCGAGAACATTGAATGTATCGCCTGCCGTCGGCGCACCGTTCAGACCGAGGATAAGCACCGGAGTAGCCGGCCCGGCCTCCGTGACGCGCTGGTTACGCTCATTGAACATAGCCTTAACCTTTCCGTAATGTGTTCCTGCAAGGATAACGTCGCCCACATGAAGCGTACCGTTCTGCACAAGCACTGTGGCTACATATCCGCGGCCCTTGTCGAGCGAGGACTCTATCACCGAACCGATTGCATTGCGGTCAGGGTTAGCTTTAAGCTCAAGGAGCTCTGCTTCCAGAAGAACCTTATCCATCAGTTCATCAACGCCGAGGCCTTTCTTGGCAGAAATATCCTGGCTCTGATATTTTCCTCCCCATTCCTCTACAAGATAGTTCATGTTGGCAAGTTCTTCCTTAATCTTGTCGGGATTTGCGGCCGGCTTATCAATCTTGTTGATTGCGAACACCATCGGCACACCTGCCGCCGAGGCGTGGTTGATAGCCTCAATGGTCTGGGGCATCACGTCGTCGTCGGCCGCAACAATGATGATGGCAAGGTCGGTCACCTTTGCTCCGCGGGCTCGCATGGCCGTGAACGCCTCGTGACCCGGAGTGTCAAGGAATGTGATGCGACGGCCGTCGGAGAGCTTCACATTGTAGGCACCGATATGCTGGGTGATGCCTCCGGCCTCGCCGGCAATAACATTCGACTTGCGGATATAGTCGAGGAGAGAAGTCTTACCGTGGTCAACGTGACCCATCACAGTAACGATAGGAGGACGCTCCACAAGGTCTTCTTCATTATCCTCAACAGTTTCGATGGCCTCAGTCACATCGGCACTCACAAATTCTGTAGTGAATCCAAACTCCTCAGCCACAATATTGATTGTCTCTGCGTCAAGACGCTGATTGATCGAAACCATGACGCCAAGGTTCATGCATGTTGCAATCACATTGTTGATGGGCACATCCATCATGTTTGCAAGGTCATTGGCGGTCACAAACTCCGTGATCTTGATTACGCGGCTTTCAGCGGCCTCACGCTGCTGGTTCTCAAGCTCGCGGTTGTGCATCTCCTCACGCTTCTCCTTGCGCCATTTCACGCTCTTCTTTGTAGTCTTGTTGGTGAGACGGGCAAGTGTTTCTTTCACCTGTTTCTGCACATCCTCAGCATTCACTTCCGGCTTGTTCGACCGGCGGTCGTCGCGGTTGCGCCCGCGATTGCGTCCGCCTGCGTTGCCGCCGCCACGGTTTTCATTGCGTCCGCCGCCATTGCCGCGGTTTCCGCCACCTCCGCCATTGTTGCCACTGTTGTTTCCGCCACGATCCTTCTTGCGGTTATCAGAGCCGAAACCGGGCTGAGAAGCGGCCTTTTCAATATCCACCTTCTCCTTTCCGATGCGCTTACGTTTTTTACGGTCAGACTCATTTCCCTGTCCTGCCGCGGCACGTGCCCGTTCTGCCTTGCTTTTCTTACGCGGACGTGTAGCCTGATTGAGTGAGGAAAGGTCGATCTTGCCGACCACCTTGAGTTCCGGTCCCTGCTGGGGTGTGGAGAGACGGAACACCTTGCTTTCCGGCTCCTGTGCCGGTGCCTGAGATTCCGGCGCGGCTTGCTTTGCAGCCTCGTTCTTCTCAAGATGCTGGTTTTTGTTCTGTGATTTATCTTTTGTAGTTGACTCATTTTTTGGCTGATACACCTGAACGCCTTTCTTCACATTCTGAACCGGCTTTGGTTCCGATTTCTTAGGCTCGTCATGCTTCGCTTCCGGTTTCTGCGCTGTCTTCTGCTCCGGCTTTTGTGAGGGAGCCATGGGTTGAACCTTAGGTTCAGCCTTCACATCCGCCTTGGGGGCCTCTGTCCTGGCCGGTTTTTCCACCGGAGCCGCGGCAGCGGCAGGCTTCTCCTCCTTTGCCGGCTTCTCGGGAGCGGGGGCTGAAACGGGAGCCTGCGCAGGCTTCTCTTCCCTCTTCACCTCCTTTTTCTCCTCATTGCGGGCTTCCTGCTTGGGCTTGCCCACGGTTGCAAGGTCAATCTTCCCCAACACCTTCGGCTGCGGAAGCTCGGTCTTGACCTCTTTAGTCTGTGCGCGGTCGTTCTTCTTCTCTTTCTTAGTGTTTATGAAATCGAGGCTGCGCTTCTTCACATCCTTGTCGGTGCTGAACTCCTTTGTAAGAAGTTCCACGGCATCGGAATCTATGCGTGCGTTAGGATTATTCTCCTCCACCTCGATGTTATGTTTTCGCAGGAACTCCACTGCTGTGCTCAGCCCCACGTTAAGGTCTTTTACTATCTTGCTTATTTTTGTTCGCATAAAACGGTTTTAGATGCTGAAGGATTTCCCCGGGGGTGAACGCCCCCGGGGCGTTCCTCTATCCAATCCCTGTTATTTTATCCGAATGCCACCCGGGAATATGGCGTCGGTTTACGTTCGCGGCCACAATCAGTCTTCGAACTCGGCGCGGAGCACTTCAAGCACATGCTCAAGCGTATCGTCTTCAAGGTCGGCCTGGTCGAGAAGCTCCTTGGAAGCGTTAAGCACAGCCTTGGCAGTGCCGAGTCCAAGGTTTTTAAGGGCCTCGATCACCCATCCGTCGATTTCATCGCTGAATTCGTCGAGGTAAATGTCCTCCTCGCCCTCTTCTATGTCGCGATATACATCAATGGAATACCCGGTGAGCTGAGTGGCAAGACGTATGTTCATTCCGCCCTTTCCGATTGCCAATGAAACCTCGTCGGGGTGCAGGAACACCTCTGCCTTCTTATCCTCCTCATTAAGGCGGATAGAGGAGATCTTGGCAGGGCTGAGCGCACGCTGAATGTAAAGCGACGGATTTGATGTGAACGGAATCACATCGATATTCTCATTGCGCAATTCGCGTACTATGCCATGGATGCGGCTTCCCTTGATGCCGACGCAAGCTCCCACCGGATCGATGCGATCGTCATAGCTCTCCACTGCAATCTTAGCACGCTCGCCAGGGATGCGGGCAACCGCACGGATCGTGATGAGGCCATCATGGATTTCAGGCACCTCCTGCTCGAACAGGCGACGGAGGAAACGCTCGTCGGTACGGCTCACTATCACCTTGGGATTGTTGTTGGGATTATCCACCCGCTTCACGATTGCCTTAACGATATCCCCCTTGTGGAAGAAATCGCCGGGAATCTGCTCATCCTTAGGCATAATCAGCTCATTCTGTTCCTCATCGATGAGAAGCATCTCGCGCTTCCATATCTGATGCACTTCGGCAGCCACAATCTCTCCCTCAAGCTCCTTGAATTTGGAGTAGATAGCATCTTTCTGCAAATCAAGAATCTTCGACTGAAGTGTCTGCCGGAGATTAAGTATGGCACGGCGACCGAATTTCTCGAAGAAGATGCGACGCGTCACGTCCTCGCCAATCTCACATTCAGGGTCAATTTCACGTGCCTCTGTGAGGCCGATCTGCATATCCTTGTTGTCAACCTCGCCATCAGGCACCACCTCAAGGTTCTGATATATCTCGCAGTCACCCTTGTCGGGATTCATGATCACGTCGAAGTTCTCGTCTGAACCGAACATCTTGGCCAGCACGTTGCGGAAGCTCTCTTCGAGCACTGATATCATTGTGGTCTTGTCAATATTCTTGAGTTCCTTGAACTCTTGAAATTGATCAACCATATTCACTGTAGCTGCTTTCTTTGCCATTATCTCGTTATATATTATTCAATTCTTAATTCTTTTTCCGTGCCAATCAGAAGTCAAGCACGTATGTAACCTGCTTCACATCGCCATAGCCATACTCGATGTCGAGCGACTGAAGCACCGGACGCTTGGCGCCTTCAGGCCTCACCTTCTCCTGGACTTCTATCACGAATCGCTCCGGATCGGCACTTTTAAGGATACCTTTCCGCTTACGGCCGCCTTTTTCTATAACCTCCACTTCATCGCCTATATGCTTTTCATATTGGCGCAACACTTTGAAGGGCGATGTCAGACCGCTCGACCCTACTTCAAGGTCATAATCCTCATCATCACGGGAAAAAGCTTCCTCTATCTTGCGGGTAAGCGCGATACAGAAATCGATATCCACATTTTCATCGGAATCAACCTCCACCTTTATCTCATTATTTTCATTTATCCTTAAATCCACCAGATAATAGCCTGTTCCTTCAAGCTCCTTATCGATAAAGGATTTCATCGCCGACTTGTCAATCATATTCTTTTCAATTCTTTTTTACAGCCTTTGGGGCCGACATTCTAAAAAACGCGGAGGAGACTTGCGTCCCCTCCGGAATTCTTTGCAAAGATAATAAAAAATATCGGTTTTATCTATGTCAACCCCTCTTTCGTCAAGCAAAATGACACTGTATTACTTAATTTTTACTATCCTTTATATATTTTAATAATTTTTAACTTAAATAAACCTCCCTGGAATACTCTTTTCAATCCACAACCAAGCTATCATTCTCGCCGAATGCGTTGGGTTCAACGCTTAGCATTAGGATGTAACGTTCCCCTTCAGGGTCGTCAATAAGGCGCATTGCAACAAAATTGTCAGTGTAATCGCCGGTAACCTCAAACAGGTCGTTTGTATATGGGTTCGCTCCGAGATCAAGTCCCATATCTTCAAATTCCTGAAGCATGGTCTTGCTGAAGTCGGCCTGATCGGCTGTAGCATATTTCTTATCGATATCTGAATAAGGGAAGAGGAAGAAGAATCCGTAGTCGCTTATCGAATCATTCTCAAGACGCACCAAGGCTGACACATCAGGAGTCATTCCATTGTAATTGATGGCATATCCATCCGTACTATCAAGCCATAGGTTATTCTCCTCGGCTGTAGGAGTGATGTTCATCACCTCCTCGGAGAGTTCGATAGTGCCCCGGCGACTGTTAACAGCAGGAATCATGCCATATGCCTTAGTGATAAGGTCATGTCCCGACACCTGCATTGCCTCGACATTGGCATCAGCATTAACGGCCTGTGAGGCGACAGATGAAGTTTCCGGGAGAATAGAGATGATTTCAGCCGAAGTCATTTCGGAAAGAGACGTAGTGCCGGCAGCATTCATAAAAGTTGCACCGCCAAGGAGGGCGAGAGAAAAAATGGCTGATTTCAGGAAAGATGCGTTCATAGTATCAAATGTTATATATTAACACAACCGCCCCCACCCCACAATTGTTTAAAGCCGAAATGTTAAAAATGAAAGATGATAAGAATTCGGTGCCATAATACTTGTTTATCTGATAAGTTTTACATACATTTGCATCATATATAATATTAAGTAAAATTATTATTATAGCTGATTTATTTATTTAAACTTAATTATAATTATTGTTATGTATGCATCTATGGCCCCTTCGGAGATGATTCGGATTCTTGGCTCCCGTTTCCGGGAATACAGAATGCGAAAAAATATGACACAGCAAGAAGTATCGGAGCAGTCGGCCATTAGCATTCCATCCATATATAAGTTCGAGACAGGACAAACCACAGACATGTCTCTGGCAAATCTCTTAAAACTTATGAGGGCAATAGGAATTGAAAGCAATTGGGACAAACTGATTCCCGAACTGCCTGAGTCACCTTATATGTATCACGAAAACAAAAAACGTCAAAGAGTTCGTAAATCAAAAAAATGAGATATCTTATAGTGCGCCTGTGGAATGAAGAACTGGGTCGGCTGGTATGGGATCCGGCTAAAAGGGAAACCTATTTTCTCTTTAACCCGAATCTGACTGACAGACCGGATATAGCGCCCTTGCTTAATCCGGCTGGAAGGTGGGACAACACCATACCGGTTTATGGAGATACAAGACGGCTTTATCAATCCCTTCCTCCCTTCTTAGCCGATAGCCTGCCCGACTCTTGGGGCAATAGGCTATTTGACAAATGGGTTAAAAATAATCGGATTTCTCGATCTAAAATCAATCCATTATACAAACTGATGTTCATTGGCAAAAGAGGAATGGGGGCACTTGAATTTGAACCGGCGGCACAAGAGCTCGAATTCACTCATAATATAGATATAAGTTCACTCTACAAGCTATCTCTCGATATCCTTTCGGAGAGAGAGGCGGTTTCACTTGGTTCCTATGCTGAACTGACCTTAGACACACTGTTGGCGGTAGGCACTTCTGCCGGTGGACGTCAAATGAAAGCTATAATAGCGATTAATCCTGAAACAAGAGAGATACGCTCCGGACAAGTTGATAATCTACAGGGATTTGAGTATTTTTTAATTAAATTTGAGGATGAGGGCTTGCCAACAGCTGAAATAGAAATGGCCTTTCATGATATGGCAATTCATTGCGGGATAAAGATGGAGGAGAGCCATATTATAAATATTGATGGGATAAATCATTTCATCACAAAGAGATTCGACCGCAAGAGCGGTGAGAAGATACATATCCAGACTTTAGCGGCTATCGATCCGGAGGTATCTTCCTACGAAGAACTATTTGATACATGCAGAAAACTCAATCTCTCTGAGACAGAGATAGTCGAACTTTTCCGACGTGTGGCCTTCAACATCCTATCCAATAATACCGATGATCACAACAAAAATTTTTCCTTTCTACTTGAAAAAGGGGGTTGTTGGAAGCTGGCTCCATATTATGATGCCACTTTCATATTCAATAGATATGGAACAGGAGCGGAAGAAGAGAGATGCATGTCGCTGTATGGAAAAGTAGAGGATATTTCAAAAGATGATTTGCTATTGCTTGCAAAGGAAAATAACATCCGCAATGGGGAGAGAATAATATCAAAAGTGGCGGATTCTCTCAAGCTCTTCCCAGGCTTGGCTGAAAAATATGAAATCCCGGAAAAATACAGCTTGATCATCTTAAAAAAATTAAATCAAAACTTAGAATCATGGGGTTACAAAGAAAAGGGACACGGCATAGAAATGAAGGATTCAAAAAACATAATAACCAACATTGAATTGCTGACAAATAGGAAAGGCCTTTATCAAATTTCAGCAATAATCAATGGCTGTATAAAGAAACACTTTATAAAACCAGGAACTGAAGAATACCGGCTCCTCCAAAAACATGAATTAGGGAAACTCTCCGAAACCGAGTTTTCAACAGTTATTAAGCAGATCTTTAATTTGTAAAAAACAAGAAACAGCCCGGAAGAATCACTCTCCCGGGCTGTTTCTACAGCATTATCTTCTTGCTTACCATGCTGCCGTCGGCAAATTCTACGCATACAACATGAACGCCTGAAAATGATGAAACATCAATCGGATTCCTGTTCCATTGACGATGCACCATATCCGCATCAATTGTATAAACCTCTACCGACACCACATCTTTTTCCGAACCTATCATCAGATAAGCTCCGTTCTTATCAATCGATAGCGGAGCGGCACTGACTGTCACATCTTTTATGCCCGACTCAAACTTGCCATCTTTCAAGCCATGGAAATAGAGTGAGACAGGTATATCTCCCTGCTTCCCCACGAATTTCGCATCAGGCACAGTGATCATCACTTCGTGATTTCCTGCCTCGTATGCTCCAAGGCTGATGATACGGTTATCTATCACATCGCCCGGACACCAGTTGCTGAACGACTGCCATTCTCTATCGGTCATTGCAGAATAACCATAAATGAAGTTGGTTTGAGTATTATATTTCCTGAATGGCTCACAGCTGGTTCGGCCTGGAATATACGTCAGAATCAGCTCCCCGTCAACATACACGAAATGTTTCCTGCGATTATACTCCTCCCCACCATCGTTAGCTCCATGGTTAGAGGTGATAAGCACCAACTGAGCATCGGCAACAGTCTCAGGCACGTTGAAAGTGTAGGTCTTCACGGTCTTGCCTATAGTGTCGGTTGCCTCCTCTTTATAATTATTTAGGTTGGAGCCGATATATTCAGGTTTCTTCATCACTATGGGCACAAGCACGTTCCCTTGAGTGGCTCCTGCCGGTTGATTGGTCACAAACTCCAACGTTCCTGCAAACACGTCGCTTCTGTCGGCGCAACCTTTCACCTGCTTGTTGGCGGCGTAAGGCACTCCGAAAAGTTCAAATTCGAGCCATAAGTCATATTTGGCACGCAGATCCTGATCGCGAAGCAAGCCGCTCAGGTAATTTATCTGATAGTTATAAGGCACTACCTTTGGCTCCCTGTTCTTATTCATGAAGGGGGTGATGAATCGGCCTATCTCTATCCTTTCGGTCTCCTCAGGTACATAGCTTTCCGCCCCTTTTCCCACAAAAGCGATATTGATATTCCCTATGCGGTCGTAATTGTCGCAGCACGCCTCCACATAGACATTCAAGTCAAGCTTCTCTCCGAGCGCATCGAGCTGTTCCTCTGTAAGCCGCCTTGAATAGAGCGAACATGAATGACGCAAGGTTCCATCATTGAGAAGGCTGTCAGGATTGTCCTTCATACGGTAACCGTCGTAAAAGATTACACTGTCATAGATGCGTACCGGTATCGAGTCGCTCGTGTTCGCATCATCAGCTATAACGGATGCGTTAATCCCGATCAGAGCTAATAAAAAAAGTAAATATTTCTTCATGATTCTTCAATTAATTATAATTCTTCAAATAATTATAATTCTCAACCGATTTAAGTAAATTCATAAGGGTCGCGCTTGAAAAACGCGACCCTTAATATTCAGATTATTTGAAATCTTTCTTATTTGAATCGACGGTTACCCTGAAGTTTGGGTTTGCCATCGTTGTCGGCAATCTGCTTGTCGATCTTGCGGCGCATGATGCTGTATGCAACCGGCGCGGCGCAATAGAGAGAACAGAATGTTCCGACAACCACACCGAAGATCATAGCGAATGTGAACGAACGGATGGTGTCGCCGCCAAGGAAGAAGATGCAGAGGAGCACGAGCAGTGTGGAGAATGAGGTCATCACCGTACGGCTCAATGTCTGGTTAAGCGACTTGTTGAATGTCTTGAATCTGTCTTCCTTCGGATAATCCTTCATCATTTCGCGGATTCGGTCAAACACAACCACGGTATCGTTGATCTGATAACCGATGATTGTCAGCACGGCCGCAATGAACGACTGGTCAATCTCCATTGAGAACGGGAGGAAGCCCCAGCATACTGAGTAGAAGCCGATGATGAGGAATGCAGTGAGCATTACCGCACAGAGGGCACCCACAGAGAATGCGATGTTGCGGAATCGGAGAAGGATATAGAGGAACATGCAGACAAGCGCGATGCTAACAGCCCAGATGGCATCACGTTTCATATCGTCAGCCACAGAGGGACCAACTTTCTGGATAGATATGATACCGTGTGCTTCATCGGCCACTGCAAACGCATTCTCATCCATTGTCTTGCCGTTCACTGTCAACTCATTCTTGAGTCCCTTGTAAAGGAGGTCGGCAATTTCGTTCTCTACATTCTCGCTCTCATCGGCAATCTTATAGTTGGTTGAGATACGGAGCTTGGAAGGATTATCAATGTTGATTACAGCCACCGAAACAGTAGGATCGTTTGCTGTTTCCTGAAGAAGCTTTGTAAGGTTATCCTGCACAGCCTGACGGTCAACGTCTTTCTCAAACTGCACCACATAGTTGCGGCCACCTGAGAAATCGATACCCTGGTTCATGCCTCGGATTGCGAGAGATGCGATACCGATTACGATAAGGAATACCCAAACTGCGGCTGCGCCCTTCCACTGGCCGAGGAAATTCACCTTCGGGTTAGTGAGGAAGTTACGGCTGAGTGCAGTGGTGAAGTTCATGTTTGCGCAACGTCCATTCTTGGTGATAAGGTCGAAGGCGATGCGGGTAAGGAACACTGCAGTGAAGAATGAGCAGACAAGACCAATGATGAGCGTGGTTGCAAAACCCTTGATCGGACCAGAACCGAAGATAAGGAGGATCACGCCGGTGATCACTGAAGTGAGGTTAGAGTCGAAGATGGCAGAGAATGCATTGCTGTAACCTTCTGAAATTGCCTGACGGAGTTTCTTGCCTGATTTGAGTTCCTCTTTGGTGCGCTCAAAGATAAGCACATTCGCATCCACTGCCATACCGAGGGCAAGCACGATACCGGCGATACCGGAAAGCGTAAGCACTGCCTGGAGCGAAGCGAGGATACCGAGGGTGAAATAAAGGTTGAGGATAAGACCCACGTTAGCCACAAGACCGGGAATCCAGCCGTAGTAAGCAATCATGAGGATCATGAGGAGGGCAATTGCCACAATGAAGGAGATGAATCCCATCTGGATTGCCTCGGCACCAAGGCTCGGGCCGATAACATTGTTGCTGACAACGTCAACCTTGGCCGACATCTTACCCGACTTGAGCACGTTGGCAAGGTCGTTGGCCTCTTCGGGGGAGAAACCGCCGGTGATCTGAGAGCTTCCGCCGGTGATCTCGTTGTTTACGTTAGGGAATGAATATACGTTGTCGTCAAGCACGATTGCGATGGAACGGCCGATGTTGTTGCGTGTGATGGTTGCCCACTCCTGCGCGCCGCGGTCGCTCATCTTCATGTTGACCATATTACCCTGCATGTTGTCATATTCGGAAGAAGCTGAAGTGACGGCATCGCCTTCAAGCACTGCATCCCCCTTGAGGGCTACGAGCTGCCAGTAAGAAACGGTTTTGTCGTCACCGTTATCTTTCTTCACTACATTACCCTTATCGTCGGTCACAGGATATTCAACCGGCTTCACAGTCCAGAGGAGAGTGAGATCGTTGGGAAGCATCTGCTTTGCGAGTGGAGATGCGAACACAGAATCAACAAGTGCGCGGGTGTTGGCCTGCACCTGTCCGATAACCGGGCTGCCCTGACGGCCACCACCGAGGATAGCGAGCACATTCACGTGGTTAACAGTATCCTGAGCCGCGTAAGCCTCTGCGAAACGGTTAAGGTCGTTGGCAATCTCATTATAGTTATATACCTCGAAGAATTCAAGGTTGGCACTCGATTTGAGAAGTTCAGTCACACGCTCGGGTTCCTTCACGCCCGGAAGCTCAAGAAGGATCTGGCCGTTCTTGTCCTGGAGTTTCTGGATGTTAGGAGCAACAACACCAAACTGGTCGATACGTGTGCGGAAAATATTGAAAGCCGCGTCAACCTGGCTGTTCACCTGCTGTTCGAGGGCCTTCACAACCTCTTCGTTGCTTGCACCGCTCTTGAGGTTGCCGAGGAATTCACCCTCACGAACGAACAGACCTGACATTACGCCCGGCTGAATCTGAGAGGCAACCTTGGAAATGAAATCCTTGTCGCTCCCCTTGGCGCCTGCATCCTGTGCTTTCTTGATGGCGGAGTTAATCTGGTTAAGCTGATTTTCGCCTGAAGCATACTGGCGAAGAATGTCGGGAACGGAGATTTCAAGAACCACGTTCATACCTCCCTTAAGGTCAAGACCTAATCCCACCTCCATCTTGCGCACCTGATTGTAGGTGTAGCCAAGATAGACTTTCTCTTTGTCGATAGAGTCGTTGAATTGCTTCAGACTCTGCTTGTAAACATCATTGGTCTCATCCTGTGTTTTGGCTATTGAGGCCGCATATTCCTTCGCTTTATCCTCGTAATGTTTGGTCACGAAGGAGAAGGAGATATAAAAGCCGCATATCAAAACCAAGAGGATTGCAATGGTGCTGATAAACCCTTTGTTTTGCATGTTTGTTGTTATTTTGTTGTTTTAAATTATTTTCAGCTTGCAAATATACTCCTTTTTTTTGAGCTTTTTATTATTAATTGTAACAAAATTCTATAATATAGGCAAAGTTCTCAATATTTTTCCTTATTTTTGGCATTCCATTTCCTCTCGGAAGGGGCTTTTCAATAATTTTCACTTGATTTTACACCGGTCTTTAATGAAAATTTTTAAACAGTTATCGCGCTCTCTCCTCCTCTCCCTCTCTTCGGCAGTTTCCTTTGTCACGCTCGTGTCGTGTGCCAATATCGGGAATCCGTCGGGCGGCCCGCGCGACGAAGACCCTCCCGTGTTCATCTCTGCCGACCCTGCCCCGGGATCGGTGAATGTGAACAAGACGAGGATGACCCTAACTTTCAACGAGCTTGTCAACGTGAAAGACGCTTTCTCTAAAGTGGTGGTCTCGCCAGTGGGAAAAAGCGTGCCTAAGGTGATGTCGCTCGGCAAGAAGGTGACGGTTACTTTCGATTCAATTCAGCCCAACACTACCTATACCATCGACTTTGCCGATGCCATTGAGGATAACAATGAGTCCAACCAGTTGCAAGGCTTCTCCTATACTTTCTCGACCGGCGAGGAGATTGACACGCTGCGAATCTCAGGGATGGTGCTCGATGCCAGGAATATGGAGCCTCAGCAGGCTATGATTGTGGGGGTTACGGCCAATAATGCCGATTCAGCTTTCACAAAACTTCCCCTCTTGCGTGTGGCAAAGACCGATGATCAGGGACGTTTCACTATCCGTGGCTTGAAGGAGGGTTCCTACCGGGTGTATGCTCTCGGCGATAAGGATAATGACTATAAGTATGCCAACCCGGAGGAGGATATAGCGTTCTATGATTTCACTGTCTCGCCATCTTTTGAAAGGATCGGTGCTATTGATACGCTAAGGAATAGCAAGACGGGAGAGATCGATACGATCGTGAATCGCATGCGCACGCGATTCCTTCCTAACGATATACTCCTGCGCAGTTTCAATTCGCAGAAACGTCCGCAGTATCTCGATAAATATGAACGCATTGACTCCACTAAGTTCTTTTTCAAGTTCAACACCAAGGCCCTCAATCTTCCGCAAGTTGATGTGTTGGGCTATCCGGGAATAATGCGTGAGGCCATACTTGAAAGGAGCGAAAACAATGATTCGCTCGTTTATTGGCTTCCTCCGCGCATTGTGGGCATCGACTCTCTCCGCGTTGAGGCCACTTATCTGCGCACAGATTCCACCGGAAATCTGTCCGCTAAGACCGACACCATCAATTTCTTCCGCAATCGTCCCAAGCCTCAGAAGAAAAAGGAGAAGAGGGATGAACAGCAGGCGCGTCTCGATTCCCTAAAGGCTCTTACCCTTGAACTGAAAGCTCTCTCCTCCACCACCCATGATGTGTATCTGCCGGTAAAGCTTCAGTTTGCCACTCCTCTCGAACGCCTCAATCCTGATGCGTTCCATCTCGAGACGATGGTTGACACCGTGTGGCGACGCGTAGGCAACCAACCGCGCATAGAGATGGTTGATTCCCTCTCCCCACGCGATTTCCAGATAGCATACGACTGGAAATTAGGCGAGAAATACCGCATCACGGCAGATACATTGGCGGCTACCGGAATTTATGGCACGGTGACGGCTCCCTTCACCCATGAATTTACTGTTAAGAAAAAAGATGACTACTGTTCTTTGAAATTGAATCTCACAGGTCTTGATCCGCAGATTCCGGCTTTTGTGGAATTGCTTAACGGAAGCGATGCCATAGTGCGTGCCCTCCCTGTGGAGAATAACACAGTCTGGTTCAAGTTTCTTGAGCCTGGCCGCTACTATGCTCGTGTAATAGAAGATTATAATGGCAACGGGGAGTTTGACACCGGTGATTACGACCAATTGCTGCAGCCCGACTTGGCTTATTATTATCCCAAGGCGATAAATATAAAGAAGAACTGGGATAAAGAGGAGAGCTGGAACGTATTTGAAACGGCCATAGATCTTCAGAAACCCTCGGCAATAAAGAAGAACAAGCCGGCCTCCGACAAGCGCAACCGCAACCGTCAGCAGACCGAAGAGGAAGATGAGGAAGACGACTATTTCGACCCCACCGCCAACCCCTTCGACCCCAACCAGAAACGCCGACGCAACAATAACAATGCCGGCTACGGGTATTGATTGAGATAAGGATCTTTGGCCCCACTTCTCGTCCCCTCTTCCGCATCGGCCTCAACTGCGATTCTAAGACAAGAAGGATAAAAGCGATAGCGGCCCAGCCACCGGCAGAAGCAGCTTCGCGACCGCACAAATATGGAAGTAGAAGATGGGAGAAGGGAGGGAAAATTTGGGAAAGGGATGGTGAAATTGGAAAAAAAGAAAGGAGCGGATGGGAGAAAGGGTGGTGAATTGGAAGGCGATGATGGTGAAAATGAGAAAAGAAGGGAAGAAGCAGCAGGCGCGAAGCCGTTTCCGCCTGGGGGCTGTGTCCCGATAATTTTTCGTTGCGCCCTGATTATTATTGTTTTTGCCCCAATTTTTTCGCCGCTACCGATAATTTTTAATGATATTTTAGTTTCTAAAAATGAGTTTTTCCCGAAAACGCCCGAATGCCGGCGTCCGCTGTCCAGGGCATGACTACCGCAGCAGGTGCATATATCATATTGTGCTTAATAAAGTTGAGGGATTCCCATATTTCTCGGAGGTTGTCGGAATTCCTGATAATCATCAGTGGCCTCCAAAGACAGAACTTTCGAATGTTGGCAAAATCATTTTTGAAGCTCTATCCAATATTAAATCAAATTTTCCTCATACTTCCATCCTGAGAAGATGCATAATGCCTGATCATGTGCATTTCGCAATCTTTATCCGTGAAGCTACAGATATTCATTTAGGCACAATTATCAAAAAGCTCAAACGCGAATGCTCCTCAAGATTTGAGGCCATGGGGCATGAACCGGGAACAGAATTCTTTATTCCCGGTTATCATGACACTTTCCTCACAGGAAAAGATCAGCTAAAGAAGATGCTGGCCTATATCAGCGATAACCCTCGCCGTCATTTAGTGAGGAGAAGCAACCTGGGGTGGTTTCAGCAATTCAGAATTCGTAGCCTTGATGGCAAAAGCCAATATGAGGCTTACGGGAACTGGGATCTCCTATCGGAGTTTCAACGAGTGCCGGTGAAAGTGAGCCGTAAATATTCCCCCTCCGAACTTATAGCACGCAAGAGGTTATGGCACAAAACTATCCTTAATGATGGAGTGCTTGTATCTCCATTCATTAATCCGAATGAAAAGAAAGTCAGAGATTGGGCCATTGAGAATGGAGGCTCCCTGATATATCTTACCTACAAGCCTTTCCCCGAAAAATTCAAGCCACAAGGGAAGATGTTTGATCTTTGTGCGGAAGGGAGGTTACTTATTGTTTGCATTCTGCCTGATGAAAAAGAGGCTGAATATATCCGAGATAAAGGCTGCCCCTCTTATTCTAATTGCCAGAGGATGAATTCTATTGCCAAGAAGATAGCAGAGAAGGAATTTCGGCCTATTTAATCACTGCGGCACAGCCGCTGTCGGAAACTGCTTCGCGACAACGAAAACTGAAAGAGAACCAAGAAAGAAAAAACTGAGGAGGGAAAAGAAGAATGAAAAACTGAGAAGGAAAAAAGAAGAATGAAAAAACTGAGAAGGAAAAAGAAGAATGAAAAATAAAGGAAATTGGCGAAAAGGGGTGCCGCCGGCGCAAAGCTGTTTCCGCCGCGGCTGTGCCGCAACAAGCAAAAGTCTAAGATAAAAAATCTAAGATAAAAAATCGGAGCCTCCTCGCGGAAGCTCCGATTCTTATTTTTAAGGGGCTGAAAAAAGCCTTTCAATCTATCTAAAGATTATTCCTTGCATTTCGCCGCAATGAACATACGGTTCATACGGCCGATGTTGGCGAGCTTGATGTTCTTGGGACATTCGGCTGAGCAAGCACCGGTGTTGGTGCAGTTACCGAAGCCGAGCTCATCCATCTTGGCCACCATTGCGCGCACACGACGGTCTTTCTCAACCTCTCCCTGGGGAAGAAGTGCGAGCTGGCTGATCTTCGCAGAGACGAAGAGCATTGCAGAACCGTTCTTGCAAGCGGCAACACAAGCGCCGCAACCGATACAGCTGGCAGAATCCATAGCCTCATCAGCCTTAACCTTAGAGATGGGAAGGTTGTTGGCATCCTGCGCACCGCCACAGTTGAACGATACGTAACCGCCGGCCTGCTGAATCTTATCGAATGCGTTACGGTCAACCATAAGGTCCTTGATCACAGGGAAAGCTGCCGAACGCCAGGGCTCAACTGTAATCGTCTCGCCATTGGCGAAGCGACGCATATAGAGCTGGCAAGTGGTAGCGCCTGTTGCAGGGCCGTGGGGATGTCCGTTGATATAGAGCGAGCACATGCCGCAGATACCCTCGCGGCAGTCGTGGTCGAACACGATAGGCTCCTCGCCCTTCTCGATCAAAGTCTCATTCAGGATATCGAGAGTCTCCAGGAATGAAGTGTCGGGTGTGGTCTCT
>CAMWXH010000041.1 GCA_947178165.1 uncultured Porphyromonadaceae bacterium
TTGATTACGGGGAAGATATTTTCGGTTGTTACCCCGATTTTACCTGTTGCCATATATTTAAAATTTTTCTATCGTTTGTGTTTTTCTAATCTAATATCAAATAGTGTGCCAAAAAATTCCATATATTCTTGGAAGGCTTCAATATTATAACAAGCAAAGAGAGGGATGGTTAATCACTTTAGGCCATCCCTCTCTAAAACTTTGTTAAATCCGCTTCGGAATAAACTGTCTCGGTCAATTTAAATACTTTTTATAATCCAATCGGTTATCCGCCGTGTCTTTGTGCTGAAATCTGCTCCAATCAACACTATTTCCTTACCATTATTTAGATAAGGAACCCAATACTCTTTCTTCTCTATCTGCGACATGGCTTCTTCAGCTGAAGAATCTATCTTGAATTCAAAAATATAAACAAATCGTGGTGTTTCCAACTTCAGGTCAATCCTTCCGTCTGAGGTGCGGACCTCAGTATTCGTATAGAACCCCATAAGAGTGAAAAGAAGATAAGTGGCATTCTGGAAATGAGCTTCTGCTGAACCTTTCTCTGAATAAGGCACTCCTGATATCATGGAGCTTAACAGATTCATAAATTCCTCAATATCACCTTTTAGAATCGCCATTGTAAAGCGTTTCACAGAAAACACCCCATCTTTCCCCTCTTTTTGGATATAATAGGGAACCAGGAAAGAGAGAAAGCCTTCTTTCACCTCTTCATTTGGATAATCGAGAAGGTATGTCTTGAAAACAGGATCATAACCTTTGATTGTAAGGTAGCCTGATTGAAAACATACAAGGATCGGATTTTGAGTCATTATGTCAGCTGTAGCCAACTTTGTCTCCTCTATCTCCGTCGGAGCAAGATTGCGCAATTTCCACCCCCCCTGTTCAATCAATTTTACAAGATATGAGGGGGTGCCTGACTCAAACCAATAGGAATCCATTCTCTTGTTATCAAACACCTTCATAATGCTAAAGGGGTTATAGATATCCGGAGACTTTTCGGTAAAATGATAGCCATCGTAACGTCGTTTCAAATCCTCCTTAATTTTTTCAGGAGTTGACCCTAAGCTTTGAGCCAGATAATCTGTGCTTTTATCAAAATAGTGATTTAATTCTTCAGCCGTTATGCCGCAAATCCCGGCAAAGTCGTCAACAAAAGTTATATCATTAAGATTATTGAGATCGGAAAAAATGGATACTTTGCTAAAGCGTGCCACTCCCGTCAGCATAGCGAACTTTATATATCGATCCATGCTTTTAAGATTTGAATAGAATGCCTTAAGCAGATCCCGATATTGAGCCGACAGATCGGGATGGGCTATAGAGCTGAGCAAGGGCTTGTCATATTCATCCACAAGAATCACCACATCTTTCCCTGTAAGCTCTTTGGCGCGCCGAATCACATAAGCAAATCGTTCCTCCACCGCCCTATCCTGCTTCTCATCTCCATATATAGCCTCCCATTGCTCCAAATGAGAAATCAATTCTTCTTTCAGGGATTCCAAAGAAACATATTGCCGGTTGTTGAGATCCAGATGCAGCACAGGGTATTTCTCCCATTTCTCTGTCAAATTTTCGATGGCCAGCCCCTTGAACAGTTCTCGCTCTCCAAGAAAATAAGACTCCAAGGTTGACAAGAAAAGACTCTTGCCGAATCTTCTTGGACGCGAAAGAAAATAATATTTTCCTCTAAGCAATCGGGCAATAAATGCTGTCTTATCAACATATAGGTAGCCTCCTTCACGGACAACACTAAACGTCTGGATTCCTACAGGATATTTTATTTCTTTGGACTGAAACATAAAATCTGATATTAAATGGCGTGGAAACAGGTTTAATCCTGAATCTTATGGGTAAGCAAAGATAATATTTCTTATTAAGAATAAAAAGAATAACGGATATAAGAAAACGGAGAAAGGGATTGCCTGATGAGTTCAGGCAATCCCTTTTATTAAACTAAATAGGATTTATCTTTTGCAGAACTGTTTTATTCCCCGTCTGGGATTGCTTCGTATGCGCGAAGGGCATCCTCGAAGCGTTTAGCCACATCGGCCATCTTATAGAGGCCATCGGCATTCTTCTCCATTCCCTTGAAAGAGAGTGGGAAAATCATAGGAGGATTGTCAAGGTCGAGAAGCTCCATATTGCGAAGCTGATCAACGCTCTGATAAACCAAGTTGATGTCTGCATACTCCTGACCATCGGGGCCTACGAATTTTTCAATCACCATCTTTGAACCAATCGGGGTCTTTTTCTCGATGGCATTGGGAACTTCATATTCCTCTATGCCAAGCGCTGTGGCAACGCTTGAGAGGTTGCTGTCATGGCCTACGAGGAAAGTGAACTTGCGATCCGGGCTCTGAAGCTCATCAAACATATACTGTATGAGAGGCTTGGCAACGTTTACTGCCACGATTGGAGCAGTGAAGAGCACATCCTGATATACATCTTTCACGTGAGCCAGACGCTCCCAGTCTTTACGGGTAAGGTTATGACCGAATGCAGCAACGAGCGTGTCCGGCTCCTCATAATATTGAAGAATGAAGGCATCGCTGGCGGCGTTAAGCTCCTTCAACGCGCTCCCTGATTTCATGCTCGGCTCGCCCCATTTGTCAAGAACGATCTCTGTGTTATAGTTCTGAAGAGCTTTCAGCTTGGGATCATTGGCCTTTGCCAACGGTGAATCCTTAACATCAAGCACCTCCATCATAAATTCATATTCAGGCTTGATCTTCTCATTGATTCCTACAATCCCTTTCTTTCCGCCCATGGCCTCGATCTGTTTCATGGCTTCAGCACGGAAAGCCGGACTCGATTTTGTAAGCTGAGGATTGAAAAGAGGATCCATCTTCGAAGGTGAGTATTTATGATTCACCTTGATCCCTCCAACAGGCATAAAGCCGGAGGAGAAATACTGTGCTGTGGCGATGCAACGCTGCATTGAGTTGGCAGTTACGTTCACATCAGTAGCTGATGGCTCATAATTCTCAGGGAATAAGCCTGCATCCACAGCCCATTTGCGGAAATACTGACCCATCATTGTTTCAAGAGCGCCTCCGCGGCTCGAAAGCTCGCTCTTGCCCGAACTCCATTTATGCCACTTGTGAGGAGTCATCTGACCCAATGTGCTCTTCTCATCTGAAAGCGGAGAGCGGATGTTATGACGACTCAGCACAACCGCCTCTTTCAGTTTATACTTATCCTTAAATTCCTTTGAACGCTGTGCCTGAGCACTTGAAAGCACCGGAAAGAGGAGAGAGAACGCTGCCAAAGCGGCTACTGACATAAATTTTTTCATACGATAGGTATTGAGATTTTAAACTTACCATTTCACTTCATTTAAAATACATATTATATACAATAAATATTCACAATTGAGCAATATGGCTTTTTTTATTATTCCTTATATTACACAAAACAATAGTAAAAATATTTAGTTTAAAAAATTTATATGTTCTTTAACATATATTTTTTATAAAACAAATTTATGTGAAAATCTGTTAAATATAAGAAAGCTTTTTCAAACTTAACCTGCCGATTTTTCGGAAATCGCATTGAAATATTGCGAACTCACTATAAACTATACTGTTATGAAAAAATTCCATGTACTCTCAGCCTCAACCTTGCTTCTAATCTCAGGTGGCTTCAGTGCTTTTGCTCAGGAAACAAATGCCGATAAGCCTAAGCTTACATTCAAGCCCGCAGGAAGAATCCTTTTCGATGGCGCTCTCTTCGCCCCAAATAAGAACGGTTTCTCCGACGGAGTGGCTCTGCCCGACATCCGATTGGGAGGAACTGCAACATTCGGCAAATTCTCCGGCAAGCTGGATATTGGTTATGGCATGGGCAAACTGAGTCTCAAGGATGTTTTCATTGCTTACAAACCTGACGCTTACAACACATTCAAACTTGGTTATTTCGTGCATCAGTTCGGTTTGAACGCCGCAACATCAAGCTCAATGAAGCCAACCATGATTGCGCCGACTTCCGACACTTTCTTCAACGCAACTGGCAGAAACTTGGGTCTCAACTATATCCACGACAAAAATCAGTTCTTCTTCGGTGTGAGCGCCTTTGCTTCTGCAAAAAGCCTTACCAACACTCCCGGACAGCAAGGAAAGATTAGCGTCGGAGCCATGGAACGCTTCGTTTGGCATCCCTTATATACAGATGGAAATGTGGTGCAGATCGGTTTCTCTTCCTGGTATCAGAGTGCGGAACATACCGCTACCACCAACGACGCCGGTGAAATTGTTGCCTCACCCGGCTCTTTCAGCTACTCAGCCAACTTCCCCACAAAGGTTGACAACGTAGGTTTGGTTCAGGCCAACGTAAGCAACGCAAAGGGTGTTCTCAAAATCTCTCCGGAGCTTGTTCTTGCAAAAGACCGCTTCGCTCTTGAAGGACAGTTCTACTACATGAATGTTAACCGCGACCACGGTTATTCAAGCTACAATTCAAAAGCCGCTTACGGATCGGTTCGCGCCCTTCTCGTTGGCGACAAGCAATATGGATATTCAAGAGGTGATGCAGGACTTGCAACACCTTCTCCCAAGACTCTCGAATGCGTGCTCGGCTATGACTACACTAACGCGTATGATTCAAAAGCAGGAATCATTGGGGGCATCTCCAACGATTATTCAGTGACTTTCAACTATTACGTGAATAAGTATGTGATATGCCGTCTCCGCTACAGCTACACTAATGTCAGAGATGCAGACTTCACTCCCGACCGCCATGTAAATATCATTCAGGCTCGCGTCATGTTCAAGTTCTAATCCCACTAAACACTATAATCACTATAATGAGCAGGGGATGTCAGAATATTCTGACATCCCCTGCTTACTGTCTTTTATTATCCAGATTGGTCTTTTTGGCCTACTCTCATTTATCCCCTTCTGGCTCTTCCTTTTTCTCCTCTTCCTTGCTCTCCTCCTCTTTCTCCTCAGTGAATTTGGTGAAGCCGTTTTCAACAAGGATATTATACCATGTGAAGAGTTTCTTTATATCGTTATTATATACGCGGTCGCGGTCATAGTCTTCAACCACCTCCTCGAACGCTCCTTTAAGTCCGTCTGTCTTTACAAGACCCTTGACATCGATTTTTTCTCCGTTATGCTTTGCATAAACCTTATCGAGAATCACGCCCAAAGGAGTGTCGCCCGATTCAGTGTACATCGCTATGTCTCCAAGTGAGCTAACCTTGTCACGTGCATGGATCGGGAAACGCTTGCCCGTGCCGAGTTCTTCAACAATTAGCACACCTTTCCCCTGAGATATGATCTTGAAAAGACCGGGACGTCCGGTCACTGATAAAATTGTGCGTAACATTTTCTAAATATTTTGTATTAACCTACTTAAGTAGTTGTTAAAAATTGAGCAAACTATCAATTCTTTGAAGAAGCGAAGCGTCACCTGAATTGTCGATCACATCCACTTTTGACTGAGGCAGCGAATCAAATTCATTCTCCTGCGCCTTAATCCTTGCACGGATATTCTCCTCATCAATACCTCCTCTTTGCATAGCCCGGCCGAAACGTATTTCTTCATCGGCAGTAACAAGCCATATCCGTGAGCAAAGTGAGTCGAGTCCCGAAGTGTGGAGTATAGCCGACTCTACAAACTTCAGGTCTCCCTCCCTCTCTCTGCACCATTGATTCAGATCTTCTTTCACTGCTTTATGGACTATCCGATTCAGCCAGGTTCGATCGGAATGAGATGAAAATATCTTCTGAGAAAGGTAGCTTCGGTTCAGCGAATTGTCAACGCCATAGCATCCCTCACCGAAATATCCGATCAATGCCTCCCTTAACTCAGGCGAGCCTTCCATAAGTGCCTTGGCCTGAAGGTCGCAATCATAAACTTCGTAACCTTTAGTGCGAAGCACCCTTGCAACCACACTTTTCCCCGCGCCAATTCCTCCGGTCAATCCGATAAGATTACATTCAGCCATAACGGTCTTGCTCTCTTCAAAAATAATTATTCCCTTACAAGAGTGTATTCAACATCGCTTTGCTCCAGATGCGGGCTGGCCACATAATTTTCAGTGGCAGTTATCGAAAGCGGAAGCCTGCTCACCGGCGTGCGTTCAATATCTTCGTAATTGACCGTCACCCTTATCGGCACATCCTCATCGTTAAAGTGCGACATTGGAACATAATACGACACTGGAACAACTGCAGGGAAAAGAAGCAATGACATTCCGCCCGGCACGTTCACTGCCCGAACCGTGGCAAGGGCATCTTTCTTAACCAGCGGATCAACCGTGATTCTTACCTTTATCTTTGAAGGAACCATCTTTACCCCCGGCATTGGAACCAAAGGGATCTCGACATCGGTGGTTTCCGAAAGATTGCGCTTAACAATCGGCTCGGTATAGACCCTGCTCAACGTATCGATGTTTGTCGAGACAGAAAACACTCTCACCACTCTCTCCATAGGCTCGGGAAGGCCGGTGATGACATTTCCCGCAGATGCCGAGACATCGGCTCTCACAACAATGGGAACGCGATGACCCTTCCCCGTGGTGTAGCGCAATGCCAATGAATCAATCGACACCGAACCTATCTGCGCAGATGAACCGAATGTGGCTTTCAACGCCGCGTCCAGGTCATTCTTGCTGAAACGGAAATAGGTTTTAGAGGCAAAATCCCTGAAATTTATATAAATCGAGGGATGATTAACAACTCCAACCCGTAAAAGGTTGGTGCCTTTATCCCGAAGCGTGACATGAATGCTCTCGGGAGGGTCCGTGATAAACGTAACCGAATCAGGCACATTGACTATCTTGAGATTGACATCGAAAGTCTTGGTGACATTATCGTTCATTGCAAGGATGAACCAGAAAACTGTCGATACCGCCACAAAACACAAAAAGACAACAGTGTTATGAAAACCTTTGGAGGCCTTCATCCTGTTCCACTTCCTTTTAATGTTTTGCAGTCTTTTACCCATCAAGTCAATAACCTGGTGACGTAATTACTTCTTTGCAGACTCTTCGATAACGGGATACACAGAGTTTTTATCCACCTTGATCGACATGTTAGGAGCCACTTCCATAAGGATCACGTTCTCCCTTACCTCTTTAATCTTTCCGTGGATTCCGCCGGCGGTGACAACCTTATCGCCATTTTTCATGGCTTCACGCTGTTTCTTGATCTCTTTCTGTTTCTTTGACTGCGGACGGATCATGAAGAAATAGAAAATGGCGATCATTGCCACTATCATCAACATTCCTGTCCAATTGCTTCCTTGTCCGGCCTGCGCCTGAAGAAGCAAGGTGTTAAGCTGATTCATATTAGTTCTATAATTTAATTTTTATCTTTGTGTGGATTAAAGCCTTATCCGATTCAAGTCATTTTAAGAGTTTGCCACTCTCTTTCAGATTTTTGAGCACACTGGCCAGAAGCCCGTTGACAAAACTTCCGCTCTTGGCAGAAGAATAGCTCTTGGCAATCTCTATATACTCATTCACGCTAACTGAAAGAGGAATCTTCGGGAAATTGAGAATCTCAGCCAAAGCAGTCTCAATTATGAGGACATCCATAAACGCTAACCGGTCGCGATCCCAGCGGTGTTCCACAAGGGCTTCATCTATATATCCGCGATATTCATCTTTATTTTTCAATACATAGCGGATGAGATCGTAACCGAAACGCGCATCCTCCTCATCCTTGAACTTATCGAGCACCGCATTCCTGTCGCCTTCCGAGAGACGTCGCATCGTCTTCAGGGCAAAAGTGCTCATTATCTCAAGGTCGTCATTCCAGAACACCGACTTGTCCTCAAGATATTCAAGGAAATCCGGATTTTCCAAAATCACCTTCTTATAAATATTCTTCCAGAACTCCATATCCTTTACCGGAGATGACACCGGATCAGACATATAGTCAGTGTAGATTTCAGATTCCATGATGGCCTTAAGCAATGCCTCCATCATGATGGGGTCTGTCTGAAGCCAGGAAAGCTTATTCTTCTCGACAAAGGAGGATATGGCCTCATTTTTCCTTATCTCCTCCACAAGGGTATTCTCTACAAACTTGAGATTCGGATTAAGGTCCTCTTCAGTAGTGAGATACTTATTGCGGTTCTCTTCAAGCTGACGCTCCCGGAGATCGGTGAGCTCCACGGGGAGAAGGAGGAGGAGGAAATAAAGCTCGCGAGCTTTGTCGATCGATTTGCCAAATGCCTTTGAGGCGTCGGTGCCATCATCCTGCGAAGCAAGAAATGCGGAGAAGGTGGTCTCCATCATATCCTTCATCCTTTCCACGCCCTTCAACGTGAAGTTCTCTCGCTGGGCAATGGCATCGTTCACTCCCTTGTCGGGCATAATGAAGATATTGAAGATATCTTTCCAAAGGCCCTCTTCAACTCCGAGTTCACCCGATTCGCTCTTCTTTATCCAGTTCTTATAATATGCTGAATTTTTCAGGGCTTCCGAGATTCTGTCAACACACCCTTCAAACGGGAAATGCATCGTCCTGTATTTAGCAAGAAGGGGCTTGAGCTGGTCATCATTGGCAAGACGCTTGATAAAACGAGTATCAGCCAAAGGTTCATCGCCGCCACGACGCTGAATGTTACGGGCCACTCTGTACATCAGGACCAGCATGTCAAGATAGAGTGCGTATGCAAACCTCTTCTCTTTCGTCGGGAGCGAAGGCATGCTCTCAAACGAAAACTTTTTTTCTACCAAAAGATAGGAATACAATATCTGTATCGCCTTAATTCTTATCAATACTCGATTTATCATAACTCTTTATGAATTTATTTGCCGACAACGCTTCTTTCGTGAAGCGGCCCTTTCCTCCCTGCCGCATGGCGGGAGGGAGTTGCAAAGTTACAATTTTCCTTTGGATTTCACAAATTGCGACGCTGGCGAACAGCCTCATAAAGCATCACGCCCGCGGCGACTGAAACATTAAGCGACCCTATGTTGCCGCAAATGGGAATGGCGGCCAAGTCATCGCATTGCCTTAACACTTCGTTAGAGATGCCTGTTTCCTCATTTCCCATCACGATGGCCACCGGGACCGTATAGTCGGCTTCCGTATAATCCCGAGCCCCTTTTTCTGTGGCTCCTACAATCCTGTATCCGTTAGCCTTAAGGAATTTCACTGCTTCAAGAATGGATTTCTCCCTGCATACAGGCACATACAGAAGGCCTCCGGCCGAGGTTTTCATAGCGTCGGGAGTGACCGAAACGCTGTTGCGTTCCGGAATTACAATGGCATCTGTCCCTACGCAATCGGCTGTGCGCCCGATAGCTCCGAAATTCCTTGTATCGGTTATGCCATCAAGCACAAGGAGCAACGGATTCCTCCCCTCTTCGTAAAACAGGGGCACCAGATTCTCCAATTTCTGATAACTTACAGGCGACAGAAGAGCTATGACTCCTTGATGATTTTTCATCGTTATCCTGTTCAGCTTATCTACAGGAACTTTCTGCACTACAGTGCCATATTCCTTTATCTTGCCCATAAGCTCGCGTGAGAGGTCGCCTGAAAGGTCGCGGCGCACAAGCACCTTGTCGATATCCTTCCCTGCTTCTATGGCCTCTATCACAGCCCTTATTCCATATATATAGTTCTTTTCCATTCTTATGCAATTTATTTTCCCTGAAGGAGTGCCCGGGCATTACCCAACGCCGCTTCAGTGACATTACTTCCGCTCATCATTCCGGCTATTTCCCTCACCCTCTCCTCAAACTGAAGTTCACGCACGTGGGTATTGGTCTTATCGTCGCCGTCGCTCTTATACACCTTGAAATGGCTCTTCCCCTTTGCCGCCACCTGCGGAAGGTGAGTGATCGTCATCACCTGCATATCTTCACTCATGGCTACCATCATGTCCCCCATCTTGTCGGCTATCTCTCCGGAAACGCCCGTATCCACTTCATCAAAGATAATTGTCGGGAGTTTCATGCGCGATGCAAGGATCCTTTTGAGGGAAAGCATCAGTCGAGAAATCTCACCTCCCGAGGCTATCTTCGCCACCGGCCCCGGAACCTGATTCTTGTTGAAGACACACAGGAATTCCACTTTATCCTGCCCCAGTGGCGTTAGTTTGCCGACCTGAAAACCGACACTGAATTCCATATTCTTCAGCCCAAGCGGACGAGCCGTGGCGTTAAGCAGTTCGGAAAAATCCTGCGCGGCCCTGTGGCGCGACGCTGAAAGGAGATCGGCCCGTTCCTTCAAGGCCTTCCCTTTGGCCTTGTATTCTTTTTCAAGCTCCGGCAATTCTGAGTCGCCATGATCTATTGCGCGCAATTTTTCTTGCAATTCTTCACGCAAATCGACAAGCTCATCAGCGTTTTTCACCCTGAATCTCTTCACGGCTTCATAATAGTTGTTCATCCTTTCTGAAGTGCGTGCCAAGGCAGCCGGGTCAGAGTCGATCGAGGATGCATAGTCCTCAACAGTTTCAAAGATATCCTTAAGTTCAATGAATGTCCCTTCGAGACGCTCCTCTATGCTTGCATCATCATCTTCGCTTTCAAACATTTTCATATCTACCACCGATATGAGGGATCTCACTTCGCTAAGCTTATCGAGAACTCCACCATCATATCCTCCCAATATCGAGGCCACTGACGACATTCTCTCTTTTATTTCATCAGCATCGCTCAGGAGTTCGAAGCGAGATTCTATCTTTTCCAGCTCTCCACGTTTGGGATTGAGCTTATTGAGCTGTTCAAGCTGGAAACGCATGAACTCACTGTTTTCTCTCGATTTTTCAATGCTGTCGCGAAGCCGGTGAATGCGGCTCCTCAGATTCACGTATGAAGCGAAATCTTCGAGATAGTCTTTCCGCAGGCTCTCATTGTTAGCAATCACATCTATGATCTCCAACTGGACTTGCGGGTCATTGATGCGCGCATTGGCATGCTGGGAGTGTATGTCGATGAGCTGTTCGGCAAGCTGGGAAAGGATGCCGAGCGTGACCGGACGGTCATTGATGAAAGCCCTCGACCTTCCATTCTGTGCGATCTCCCGGCGGATTATCACATCCCCCTCATTCCACTCAAGATCATTCCTGTCGAAAAATTCCTTAAGTCCGGGATCTATGCCTGTGAACAGGGCTTCTACAATCGACTTGCTGCCCCCGTCAGCAATCACGCGCGTGTCGGCTCTCCCTCCTAAAAGAAGTGACAGCGCTCCAAGCATTATCGACTTTCCGGCTCCCGTCTCGCCGGTCAATATGGTCAGACCGTCGTGAAACTCCAGTTCCAGACTATCGATAAGGGCATAGTTCTTTATTACAAGTTTTTCAAGCATTTTTCAATTGTTTTCCGGATTTCTTATTTTATCAAGACGGTTCGACTCCGTGGGATAGATAGGCTGCAGAAGATCATATACGGTCTGGCGCTCTGTCTGGGGAGCCTTTGAATAAACATTGACCAGCTCATCCAGCTTTGAATCGCGGAAGATGGAAAGCGCTACCGACATCGGTGCATTTGCATATACGCCTTTCAATTCGTTTAAAGATTCCGTGATAACAGCTCTTCCCTTGTCAGGGCTTGTCACCATCTCGTCCAGACCCTTCCGGTGATAATCATACAGCATCTTACGCATTCCCGAGGTGTTTGCATCGGTGAAGCTGCTTAGCACCGCCGCCCGGTTCTTGGTGTCTTCGAATGTGCGCCAGCCCACTTCGCCACTGCTCTGCATCTGCTGCACTATGGCCGCAGCCTTGTCGAAATATGGCTGTCCCCCGTTCGGAGAAAAGCTGTCGAAATCCAATCCGAGCAGAAGATAGGCATAATAGTCAAGTATGGCTGTCAGGTTGCTCTCCTCATTGTTCTCGTTAAAAATCAAGGGATCGCCGTCGCGATAATCAAATTCAACCTTCGTATCGCGGAAATTAAAAAGAGTGGTTGTATATGTGCTGTTATAAACCGGCCGGGAGAGCTGAATCTGAAGATCACCTTTAATCCGGTCATCATTATATTCACCGACCGTAAGAAATAGCCTGCACTCTATCTTTTCATTGGGAGCAAAGGTTGCGTTTGTGAACTTTGTCTCATTCATATAGGTGTTCATTGCCTCCTGAAGAGACTCGAACACACTTTTATTCGTACCCTCAATCTGCTGGGTATTGACCTCTACATTACATCTTAATTCCTGTGCTTCTGCCCGTGGAATACCGAAATGCATCACGGCCGAAATCATCACACAGAAGGAGAGAAGTTTTTTCTTCATATTTTCAAGAATTATTTTTCCGAAGCTCCATTATTTCATCTATAATATCGCATGCAACCTCGCGCTTCGATTTTAACGGAAATCTTTTTTCATCGCCGTTGCGCGATATCAATGTCACCTTATTTGTATCCGTGCGGAATCCGGCTCCCTTATCCTCCAGGGAGTTAAGCACAATCATATCGAGATTCTTTTTTTCAAGCTTCTTTTCTGCATTGACCACTGCATCATTTGTTTCAAGTGCAAATCCCACTAATGTCTGCCCGTTCTTCTTATTATTAGCTACATTCAGGGCAATATCCGGATTTTTCACGAGCCTGAGCGTCATCTCCTCGCTCCCTTCCCTCTTTATCTTATGGTCGCAATACTCTTCCGGCCGGTAATCGGCAACCGCGGCGGCAAAGATTCCAACGTCTGCGCTGCCGAAGGCTTTGAGCGCTTCATCATTCATTTCCCGTGCGCTTTCAACCTTTACAATCTTGATGGAAGGATTGGAAGGATAATATGACACCGGGCCGGCAACCGCGGTCACTTCCGCCCCTCGCGATGCGCACTCCTCAGCCAATGCAAAACCCATCTTCCCGGATGAATAATTCCCTACAAACCTTACAGGGTCAATCTTCTCGTATGTGGGGCCTACGGTTATTGCAACTTTCATTCCTGACATATCGTTTCTTCGGAGAAAGAACCGCTCCACCCGCTCAACTATCTCCTCAGGCTCTGCCATTCTCCCCTTCCCCACAAGATGGGAGGCAAGCTCTCCTTCGGCCGCTTCAATAATCTCAACCCCATCGGAGGCGAGAGTGGCAAGATTGCGACGTGTAGAGGGGGAGGCATACATGTCAAGATCCATTGCCGGTGCAACCATCACATGCTCTTTTGCCGACAGATAGGTGGTGACAAGCATATTGTCGGCAATCCCATTGGCCATCTTTCCAAGCGTGGAGGCTGTGGCGGGAGCAACAACCATAAGGTCGGCCCATAATCCCAAGTCAACATGGCTGTGCCATTCGCCGGTATTGGCGGTGAAAAATTCACTCACCACCGGCTTTCCGCTGAGCGCCGAAAGCGTCACAGGAGTGATGAATTCCTTGGCGGCGGGGGTCATGACGACTTGAACCTCGGCTCCGCGCTTTATCAATAACCGCAAAAGAATCGCCGATTTATATGCGGCGATTCCTCCGGTGATTCCTAAAACTATATGTTTCCCTTTCAAGGATTCCATATCAGATTCTTTTTTTCTTTCCAAGAAAAGATTATTTCCCTTTCCTTGCTTCATTATATAAACGGGTGGCTACATCTTTGGTGTTCCGGGCGAAATCTCCCTGCATCATCCATGCATAGAACGACGGCTCTCTCCTGAACACCTCTTTAACTGGCTTCCCTTTATGTTTACCGAAATTAAGGATCGGAACATCATTATCATCGAGCACAAAACGCGATGCGAGATCGATGCCTCTTCCCGCTCTTGAGAACTCGGCAAGTTTCTCAACATCATTCTCCAGCGTGTCATATCGCTCGAGCTGGCTCTTCAGAACCTCGTAGGTGGCCTGCGTGTCGCATAAAGCAGAGTGCGCACCGTCAAGTTCCTTACCGCAATAGAAACGATAGGCTGCCACCAATGTGCGCTGTTCCATCTTGTGAAAGATATTCTGAACGTCTATGAAATTTCTACCCGAGATGTCAAAATTCAAGCCAACCCTCGCAAATTCCTCTATGAGGAGGGGCACGTCAAACTTGTTGCTGTTATAACCGGCAATGTCACATCCGTCGAAAATTGCAAGGAGCGCCTTGGAAACCTGACGGAAAGTAGGTTCATCCTTTACATCTTCATCCGTGATATGATGCACGGCGGTAGCCTGTTCCGGAATATGCATCTCCGGATTAATCCTTCTCGCCTTTGTTTCCTCACGGCCATCGGGATATACTTTTATATAGCTCAATTCCACGATCCTGTCTTTCACCACATTGGTGCCGGTGGTTTCAAGATCGAAGAATATGATCGGTCTTTTCAGGTTCAGTTTCATAACACTTGCATCGGCATCTGAATGGTGAGCACCTCTTCTCCCTCTCCCTGATTGAGCGGGGTATAAACACCCGGACGCGCCGGATCCGACAATTTTATCACCACGGTATCATCATGAAGATTATTGAGAATCTCGATCATGAACTGGCCGTTGAATCCAATTGTCATCTGGTTCCCTTCGTAGTCACATGCCACATGCTCGTCGGCCGAGGTGCTGTAATCAAGGTCTTGCGATGATATCTTCACACCGGTTGCGCCAAGGTCGAGGACCACAAGGTTAGATGATTTTGCGGCGAAGATGCATACACGGCGCAGAGCCGTAAGAAGCGACATGCGGTCAACCGTAAGGGCGAACGGACTGTCGGTAGGTATGACGCGATTATAGTTGGGATAATTGCCTTTGATGAAAAGGCAGGTTAGGATATAATCTCCGATTTCAAACATCGCTCCCTTGCTATCGAACGTAAGCTTTATATCGGCATCATCCTTCCCTATGATGCTCCTTAGAATACCCGCAGGCTTGGCGGGCATGATGAAGGAAGCCGGGAAACCGGGGGCATATACCCGGTTGATATATCTCACCAGCTTATGCGTGTCGGAACTTACGAATGTGATATCTTCATCGTGAATATCCCAATAGATACCTGTCATGATCGGGCGGACATTATCGGAACTGACAGCGAAGAGTGTATTGTCAATACCTTTCTGGACCACCGATGCCGGGAAAATCATTGTGCGCGCATCCTCATCTGGCTTTCGGCTTAAAGGATATTCGGCCGCATCCACACCCATGAAATTGAAATGGCCATTAAGGAAACGGATATCAACCTCCTTCGTGGAGTCATTTATATCGAAAGTGAGGGGCTGGCTGGCAATCTCCTTGATCACCTCGAGAAGACGTTTGGCCGGAACGGCAATCTGACCGTCACACTCACTTTCGGTTATCTCCATATAGGCTGTCATCACATTCTCCTGATCACTTCCTGTTATGCTTAGCCGGTCTCCTTCGACCCGCAGAAGGAAATTATCGAGAATTGACAATGCGTTCTTGGCATTTATAACCTTGCTCACCGCCTGAAGCTGAGTCTGGAAGGTTTTGCCTGATACATTGAATTTCATATATGATTATGTTGTTTTATTATCTTGTTATTTTATACGTTTTTTGAGGTTGCCTTAACAACTTCAGCTTTTTCGGCCGTTTTACAACCGAAAAAGATAATGTGTAAACAATGTAACGTCAAAGCATGGCTTTTCAATGAAGTTGTTTAAACTTATTTTTTATTAACAATTGCGAGAGATTTTTAAGGTGATTTTGTCACTCGAAGAGGCAGCAACCTCGCGGTTGGTGCCGATGAGAGGGGCAAAAGCGGCTAAAAAGATCCGCAAGGGTGAATAAAAGAATGTAAACGAACTTCATTTTAACATTCGCAAATTAGTTTAAACAACTTCATTATGCAAAGATAACAATTTTTAGCAACAATCCCCGAAAATTTGTAAATAAATCTTGTATAATAGAAAGTATTTGTTTAATTTTGAACCTACCCTATTTTATTATAAATCAAACTAAATCAAATATGAGGAAAGCTTTACTCTCTTTAGCGGCTTTTGCCGTGACAGGCGTTGTGCTGGCCAACGAACACACCATAGTGTTCGACGGAGACAATGACATGTACGGGCTCATGCGGCAGAACACAGCGAATGTCAATGACTTGGAATTTGTTCAGCAGTTCTCTTTCACGGAGGATGGAATCGAATTCTCAATAAAGAACACTGATGAGGATTGCAAGGGATTTGCCCTTGTCAATGCGGGAGGCACCAAGGCCGGTTTGCTAATCCCTTCTGTGTTTCTCACTGAGACAACCCAATATCCAGTTGCGACATTGACTGTGCCGGGTGGAAAAATCACAGGTGTCACACTTTATATGTCGGGCGACGGTCTCCTCACTGTAGATGTTCCTTTCAACGGAAAGGAGGTTTCATCCATTCCGGAAGGACGTCTCTATTACTGGACTTGGACCGATGCCAAAGGAACGGAGAGCGTTTCATTTACAATTAATAATTCCTTCCTTGAACGCTTCATACATTCAATCGATGTTAGCTATACTGTTGATCTCGGAGGGAAAACAGAGTGCGGCCTTGCGTTCAACCCCGGCAGCAGAGAGGTAATAATGGGGCAAGCGTTTACGGCTCCGGCCCTTTCCAATCCTTACAATCTTCCTATTGAATGGTCAAGTTCGGATGAAGCGGTGGCATCGGTTGCTTCCGATGGAACGCTGACCCTTGTAGGTGGTGGAAAAACAATGATTACAGCCTCCACAAAGGGCAATGATAATTATGCGCCCGGGAATGCGAAATATGACCTCACGGTTATCCCCTCTGCCGATAATCTTTCTGATATGATCGAGTTGGCTCCTGTATTCCTGGATTGCGTTTATGTTAACTTCCCGCTTACAGTTGCATACGCTAACGGTGCAAGCGCTTTTGTGGTAGATGCCGATAACAATGCGTCATGCATTGAAAACACCAAAAATGCAGCAAGCACTTCAAGCACGACCATTTATAAGGTCGGCAATGTGATTCCGGGCGGTTGGCTTGCTACTAATTATACTATGAATGAGAGCACTACATGGCGCGGTGTTCCTCCTGCAGTGACTGAGACCGTTAATGTGACTTACCCGGCTGTGGAAAGCGTGACTCCCGAAGACAACAACAGGGTTGTAATCCTTAAGGATGTCACTTTCACTTCTGCAACAGCCTCTGAATACGAAAGGGCTTTCGGAACTACTCCCGACGGAACGGAGTATGAATTTCAGGATTCCTTTAACATCGGCTCTAAACCGGCCGGAACATACAACGTGACGGGTGTGGTGAGCTACTCCAAGACAAGTTCAAGGGAATATTTCTTCATTGCCCCCATATCCTATGAAAAGGTGAATGAGAGCGGCATCCTCAATATGGAATATTCAGATACGACACCGCGATATTTCAATCTGCAAGGCCTTGAGGTTGTAAATCCGGCCGAAGGGATCTACATTAAGGTGAAGGGCGAGGAGATTTCCAAAATTACTCTGAAATAACAGATATATTCCACTTTAAATGCACATCCTTGCATTTAAATTTAAAATGGAACATATCTAAAAAACGTTAATAAAAATAACCGGTGCGGATTTGATCCGCACCGGTTATTTTATTATGTTTTTAAACTGATTGTTTTGCTATTTACTCAGCTTACTTAAGTATCTTATGGACTGAACCGTCCGACATGCGGATGATATTGATACCCTTAGTCAATTTACTTACACGCTGTCCGTCGATTGTGTAGATGGCCTCAGGAGTCGGTACAGTTGGAGTAGTAACTTCTTCAACTCCGCTTTCACCTTCACGGTCAATTATATAGGTAACATAATAGGCATCTGCGTAGGCATCGTTATAATCCTCGCAGTAATATGTATAGCCCATGATATATCTACCTGAAGCAGACATAGCGCAAGGCTGATTGAAACCTAAGTAATCAGCTTGTCCAAACATGTATGCATAATCCGGGAATTCCTCAATATATGATTGCGCTACAGTTTCTCCGGCTTTCATTATAAAGGTTCCCCACTGATTGAAGTATGCCATGCCGATTGTGCCTACAAATGTGCCGTCGTCGGCAATTGCTACAGGCCAGAGGCCTACATTGTGATCATCTATCGGCTGAGGGTCAGAATAAACTATAAGTTCCTTTTCCTGAACATCATATACCATCGGCACCATTCTTTCATCCTCAAGACCGCCTAAGAAAGTGCAATAACGTCCATTGTTGCTGAGGCTAAGGCCATAGATGGCATTTACACCATAGACGGGGCGATTCTCATCTATGCCATCTGCAAGATATCTTGCAATGAAAAAGTCACATTCAAATTCACCTTTGTCGTTCCTTACCCACAACATTGGCAATGTATAGCTTCCTAAAGCGCCATAGATGACGTTTCCATCGGCGCTGACCATTTTTGCAGCCGAACCATACGGAACTCGTCCTGCCGCGCTTCCCAGTTCCTCTTTGTTTGGCATAGGCAAGGTGATCCAATTCTCGCCATCCATAGTGTAGGCACCCAAAGTGGTAAATGAATTATCCTTAATTGAACCGACCATCATCTTCCCATTTTCGGTGAGATCCTCTCCAATAACACCTCTTGTTCCAGCCGGAACTATCAGTTCGGAGATTTCGCCGCTATCAAAAGAGTATAATATACCTCCTTCGCCAATGCCTATAGCTAATCCATGATCATCAACATGGCGCAGCTCTCCGCCATCATCTCCATCGGGGATGGCCCATTTCACTTCGCCTGTCTCTACGTTACCGACAAATATGCCGAAGCCCTGCTCGATCGCTCCACAAACATATTTACCATTCGGCGACATGCCGAGACCCATCAACTGAGGTTCGTCAAGCCCCGGGACACCGAGTCCACAAGAAAAAACTTTTATCGACTCTGCCGACACGCTCGTGCAGACTGCAAGCGATAAAAGGAATGTAACTGTTTTCTTCATTTTCATCTGATTATAACTTTTGAAACTTTTCCATTTGAAACTTTCACATATATTCCGTTGGCAGGATTCTCAACTTCCATTCCCTGAAGATTGAAATAACGAGTTTCCGATTCATTGACTGCTATGTTTTCAATTCCACTCTCCTCACTCTTCTTATATGCAATAGGAGAAATGTAGAAGAATTCGGAGGCTCCGTATGTTGAATATCTCACCACACCTGTCACATCATACTCACCTGCAGGTTCAGACGGCGTATTATAATTATCCTGGAACTCATATCTTGTGCCATCAGGAGTAGTGCCGAATGCTTTGGTGTTTTCGGAGGCTGTGAAAGTGGTGAATTTGACATTTTTAAGGATAACAACCATATTGCAATCTGCCGGTGATACACTTGTAACAACCGGATATGTCACCTCTGTTGTCTCTGTAACCTTTTCAGGTTTTCCTTCCCATAACCATTCTGAAGTGAGGTTTGTGTTTGTGGCAACCCAACCTGCGGGAATGATGTCACCAACCTTATAGATTGTAATGGCACTGGTAGCCGAGCTATTCTGATTGACAATGTTCTGAATGTATCCGGCTGTTCCTTCCGCATCTATCACGAAAGCATATCCCATATTGGGGAAAGTAACCGTCATCGGGAAGTTAACATATACCTTGTCGTAGAGATTTGGAGCAACCTCTTTCATCTGGAGAAGGCTAGTAGCCACGGGCACAACCTTTAAGAGATATTTTACATTTCCTGCCGCGTAAGCATCATTACCTTCAGTGGAAGCTATGATTGACGTTTCGCCTCCGCCAACAAGTGTAACCACGCCATTTGCGTCAACTGTTGCCACACTCTCGTTCGAACTGCTCCAAACGATCGGGAGATCGTTAGGGTTTGAAAGTGCCGGCAACGTAAAGTCCTGGCCCATTATTACTTCAGCAGAATCTTCATTAAAGGAGAGTCCGCATTCTTTTTTTCCACCAAGGTCAGGAGTATAAGTTATCTCTATGGAGTGGATATAACGGGTAAGAAATCTATTTTCCCAGTCAAAAGTGACCTTTTCCAATCCTTCTTCATCACTCCAAGTCCAGGAATATGCAGTATTCTCATTTACTGATTCAACCTTCTTCCCCTCTACTTCAATTTCAAGATTGCCCAAAGCGTCTCCTGTCATTACAAGTTTAAAACCCTTGATTTTACCATTCGGTATGCTGAGGGTAATTTCTGGCAATATAGTAGCATATTCTCCTACCATCGTGGAATATACCATTATACCGGCATTGGTTCCTCCGGCATTCACTAAGGCAAAACCATATCCTTCCTCACTCTCTTTCTTAATTGAAAACTCCACCCCATCCTGAGCGTACGTAAAGCTATCGGAAAAGACAAGGTCTCCGGGATTCATCCTGATCAACCTGGGGTCAAAGTCGGTTTGACGCGTGAGTCCTCCCATATCGTTATCCCCGTCAAATACCATCTTGGTTTCGTCTGCCAGTGCGGATGTCACTCCCATGGCAAGCGTGGCAAATGTTAGTAAAAGTTTCTTCATTTGGTTATTATTTATGGATTTATTATTTTTCCGCTTACTCAATCTTATCTCTTATAACCACGTGCAAAAAGTTAACATTGTGTAAGTGTTTCGCCAAAGTTAACGATTTCTTTTCTATTACACAAGATATTTTGTAAGAATTTTGTATAGACTCTGCATACTGAATGGAGAAAAAATGATAGGAGTCACACATTAAACGTGTGACTCCTATTACTTTTAAGCTATTATGTATAGCTGAATTACTCGGATACAACCTCGAATTCAACTTCTGCGATAACGTCTTTGAGGAACTTCACAGCAGCAGTGTAAGTGCCTACTTCCTTTACAGGTTCCTTAAGAACGATAAGCTTGCGGTCAACAGTATGGCCGGCTTTCTCAAGAGCGTCGGCAATCTGAATAGCATTCACAGAACCGAAGACAGTGCCGTTTGCGCTTGTCTTTGCTCCGATAGTAAGCTTTACGCCTTCGAGAGCTGCGGCGGCCGCCTCAGCCTCTGCGCGCTGTTTTGCAATCTTATGAGCACGCTGTTTCTGATCCTCTGCAAGACGCTTGAGAGCGGCTGAAGAGGCGATGATAGCGATTCCCTGCGGAATGAGGTAATTGCGGCCATAACCGTTCTTAACCTCAACCACATCATCTTTGTAACCCAATCCGGGCACATTTTCTTTAAGTATGACTTTCATTGTTGTGTTGTGCTTTAATTAAAAACGATTATTTCATCAAGTCGGTTACGAAGGGAAGAAGTGCGAGGTGACGGGCACGCTTCACGGCCTGTGCAACACGACGCTGGAATTTGAGTGAAGTTCCGGTGATGCGGCGAGGAAGAATCTTTCCCTGCTCATTGAGGAACTTTTTGAGGAACTCAGGATCCTTGTAATCGATATATTTGATGCCGCTGCGTTTGAAACGGCAATATTTCTTCTTCTTGGTGTCAACCGAGAGGGGGGTGAGATAACGGATTTCGTTCTGTGCTGCCATGATTATGCCTCCTGTGTTTTAGCTTCAGCCGCAGCCTCAGCGGGTTTCTCATTTGCTTTCTGTGCTCTCACTCTGCGACGCTTCTCGGCATATTCCTGAGCATACTTGTCAAGACGGAATGTGAGGAAGCGAAGCACGCGCTCGTCACGACGATAAGCTGTCTCAAGCTTCTTAACGATTGTGGGCTCACCCTTGAACTCAACCAAAACATAGAAGCCGGTTGATTTCTTCTGGATAGGATATGCGAGCTTGCGCAGACCCCAAAGCTCTTCATTGACAATCTCGCAACCGTTGGCTGTGAGAACGTCTTTGAATTTCTCTACCGCTTCCTTCATCTGGTCATCAGACAAAACGGGAGTTAAAATGAAAACGGTTTCGTAGTAATTCATACGTT
>CAMWXH010000042.1 GCA_947178165.1 uncultured Porphyromonadaceae bacterium
TTGGGTTGAATGAAAAATCGCTAACAATCTGTAAATTAGATTATTAGCGATTTTGGAGGTGGTGCCACCAGGAATCGAACCGGGGACACAAGGATTTTCAGTCCTTTGCTCTACCAACTGAGCTATGACACCATCTGTTTATGTTTGCTCGGGGAAAGGTTTCCTTTTTGAAGAGTTTTTGTTTCCCGTTTGCGAGTGCAAAGTTAGGAAGATTTTTTCATTCTACCAAATGTTTGAATCACTTTTTTCAATATTTCTTTGATTCTATTTATTAAATTGTTGATTATTAAATAAATATTGGGTTAATAAATTTTATTATATTTAAATGAGGGTTTGTCAAAACGGCTCGTCTGGGTCGATATGACACAACTTCGCCGTTCGGATAAAAGTAAGACGGCATGCCAAATTTTTTCAATTTTGGCACACCGTCTTACTTTTATTGCCACGTCAAACCGATATAAAATTTACTGTAAAGTTCAACTGTGGAGAGGACACTACTTTACGGCTATCTTTTGGCCATTTATTATGTAAATGCCGGCAGGAAGGTTATTCAGTTCATCAGCGGAATTTATAGACTTCACGGGCATGCCCTGAAGATTATATACCTCTCCGAGAATTGCTTCATTGGTATTGATTGCAGATAAACCACTCACTTTCTGTTCCATGTAGAAAGCATATCTTACAATCTGTTCCTGTGAATTCCCGGCCTCGTCAGTGATAGTTAATCTGAGGTCGTACCATCCCTTCTCGGTTGCCACCGACAATGGGGCGCAATATATATTCCCGAAATATACAGGGAAGAACATATCCTCTTTTTCTGTTAGCTCAACAGGCATGAAGTCATTTTGGCCTTCTAAGGATATCTCTGCAGTAACGTTCACCGGCGACAATGCATCATACCAAGTTTTGTCGCCCGTGTTTTCACTTTTTGGATGAACCTTGAAATCGGCAGCAGAGAGCCACATTGTCGCCTCCTCACAGTTGTTAAAAGAGGAAATCACCTCATTTTCTGTATTCCTGAACTGGAGCATGGTAAGGGTAGGCGGTACGATATCATCACTTGAAAGATCAATGGTGATTGTGCCTTCATTTCCTCCTAAGACTCCATCCACCAGAAAATTATCGTTCTGCAGTTCTATAGTGGCTACACCGTTTTGAGAGCCGTCATAGTTTTTAAACCAAGATTGCACATCACTAAAGGTGGATGCCAATTTTTTCCCGTCAAGCTTTAGTTCGCTCTTCAAGGTAAGTAAGTCGCTATAGCTCTGGTCGGTTATACGTCCGAGATAAGTGACTACAAAATTATCGCGCAACGTGCCGTAATCCATATTGACAAAAGTTGTAAGCAGAGGTGCAGTTGCGAAATTTCGCACTTTTTTCTAAGGTTGGAAGGAACGACACCTTGTTGACAGCTGTCGTAAAGTCAGCGCTTACAGTCATATCCTCATATATTTTCTGTTCCTCCAATATCACTATGGCCATATCGTCATTATTGAAGTTGGTGGCATTCACCAGGATATCGTAGGTTCCTACAGGGAATGTCGGGTTCTGCATTTCCAGATCTATAGCCTATCATATTAAACCTCCTCCCTTCTTCCCGATGCTTTTCCTGCGCCGAAATGAATATGACAGGAGTCTTAATCTCATGCTCTCGGAAAACATCCAGTACAGATCCGTCGGCAAGAATCACGTCACTTATGATCAGGTCTGCATTCTCTTTTTGAATGAAATCAGCAAGTTGAGCGCCGTTCTCAAACCGGTTAAGGATTTCATACTCCGGATAGCTTTTCCTGACAATGGATTCAACCTCTATTGCAGGATAATAGTCATCCTCAAGTATGACGCATCTTATTCTCTTTCCATTCTCTTTCATGTTGCAAATTTAAATATAGGCCAAGGATAAATCAACAGTTTTATGACGAGGTGAATAAATTCAGGACTCAAATAAAAAAAATAGAGGATGGATTGACAAGAATGAAATAAATAATCCCGTAAATCATAAAAAGGGGAGGTGAATGCATCTACATATTAAATTTTTAATTACCTTTGTGGCTGTCAAATAAGGAGATTTATTGAAGTTGTTTAAATAGCTTTTGCCCTACACCTTGCAGCTTTTGGTTGAGAATGTCACCAAGCACAATGTAATCTCCACGGAGCACCCGATGACAATCCGGATAACAGGTAAAGAGGATCACCTGGAAGTTATGAATCCTATTGTTCCGAGGAAAAACGAGATCACCACTCACATCGGTATCAGATATTCGAGTTTTTCCGTCAGAGGGAAATCAATATACCGGTAATATTCACCACCGCTTACGACCGTTATTGCCTGCAGGCTTTCAAAGTGAACAGTCTGGATTATGTGTTGAAACCGATTTCGCAGGAGGATATGCTTTTCGCCATAAGAAAACTCGAATCAGTGATAGATGGCAACCGAAAGGGCGAGGATCAATACAAGGCATTGACAGAGTTGAAATTTCCTTCAAAAAATAATATCAGGATTCTGATATCCGACAAGGATTCCTATAATTTCATCACTTCCGACAAGATTGCATGGTTTGAAAGTGAGGACAAATGTATCTTCATAGTCACTAATGAGGGTAAAAAAGCCATGACCACTTTTGCAACCATCAATGAAATAGAGGAGCTCCTGCCCCAAGAATACTTCTTCCGGGTGTCAAGGAGTCACCTTGTAAACATTTCGGCTATAAAAGCTGTCAAGAAATCGTTCAACTATAAGCTTACTGTCATAGTCGAAGCCGGCAATGCCAAAGAAAACATAAGTGTCAGCGTGGCTAAGAAGAAAGAATTCCTTTCCTGGTTTGGCCACGGGAAGTTATGATGATGATCTTCATATTCATACAAATTGCATTTTATGAAATAAATTAAGAAAGGCAGCCTCACGGTTGCCTTTCCTCTTCTTACTCCATTAAAAATTTAATAATATGTTGCGTATTTGTATTTGCTGTGTTTTATCCAATCTGCTTTTTCTTAATTGTCATCTTGCATGTTAAAATATCTTTATTTGGTATCTTGTTTTAAAGCAATCGTTCTTGCTTTTAAAGGTAGTTAAGTTTTATATCTTCTTTGATAGAATTAATTGAAACATTGAGTGTTATAACTTATCTTCTTTCTTTTTTTTCTTGCTTGATTTTGATTCTAAAACACTAAAAAAGAAAAAATAGTTTTGAGAAAATTAACAAATTTTATTGAAATTTTCTCTTTTAACATTTTGAAATAAGAAATATTTTATTATAGTAAGTTTGGTTGCACTAATTTCTATAGGGATGGAGGTGCAACCGCTCCGCGGTTGAGGGGAGGGGGATAGATATAATCCGGGGGTAGGCTCCTGATGTCGCCAACCCCCGGTTAATAGGAATGTAACCGCTCCGCGGTATTTCTTTCTCGATTTGGATTAGGAAGTGTAACCGCTCCGCGGTATTTCGCTGTCATAACGCTCCAGATGGGCCGTTATGACAAACTCTCTTTTATTTTACAATGCTTTTTGTGACTTTGCTGCCCTGACGGATGATGTAGAGACCCTGTGCGGGATTAGCTACACGACGGCCCTGGAGATCGAAGTATTCTGCAGGAGCGTTGCTGTCGAAGATTATATCGTTTACGCCGGAAGGATCTTTGTCAACAAAGAGTGTGAGATTGTATTTCTTGCCACCGAATGAGAAATCAAAGGTGGCTTCAGCTTTGATCACTACTTCGTCATGATTCTGCTCGAATCCATACATGCCTGCAAATTCAAAGGCCATATTCTCAGCTACATTTGCAGAGAGGTTAGCCGACTTAGTGACTTCTTTTCCTACGGTCATTGGCACGCATTGTCCATCGAATGCACACCATTGAGCTCCAACCTCTGCTCCATATTCCATACTGTTTGGGTCGTATGCAGGAATGCTTTCACCTTTAGTCAATTTGACAGATCCTGAGAAAGCACCATTTTCGTCAGCCTTAATTTCCATCTTGGGATCAACGATGTAGCGGTAGTCCTCATCCTCGAAGTAGGATGTTACGTCAATACGGCTTCCGTTAGCAACCTCTTCGCCATTGATGATGAAGTGAAGGTCGGCGTTTGCACTGAGTGTAGCGGCTGCGGCTACAAGAAACATGTAAAGTTTTTTCATATTATAGATTTTTTATTGTTTGTCTTGACAAATTCTGTTCGCAGAACGCCTCGTGGCATTGTGCGAATCTTCAATTGCAAATGTAACATTTTTTTTGCATAAATTCATCTTCTTTTATCGAAAAATCAATTCGTGGTAAAAAATTCGGCCTGATGGAATCTGGTGAAAAAAAAATGGGGGAAAGCTATTTTAGGCTTTCCCCCATTTTGAATGGATTATGATTATCGGAGCATAACTTTGTGAGTTACGATGCCGTTCTCAGTCTTAACCATCACGATGGCTACTCCTGTGTTGCCGGCAGTGGGACAAGTTACAACGCCGTTGCCTGCTGCGCTTGAGATGATTGAACCATCAAGGCCGTAAACATTCACGTCAACATCTTCAGGTGCGGTAACCACTACATTGCCACCCTCAACCTTGACATTGACCTGAGAAGCCTCGTTGAGGATATCTTCCACGCCTGAGAGAATGAATCCCTTGCGGTCAGCATTGAGCACGAGGCCTGTCTCGGCATCAATCAGCATCACTGTAGCCTCGCAGTTCTTGGGATTGAGGATACGGTTGATGGTCGGAGTTGACATAGTGCCTGAATAAACTTCGCCGCCACGGATTGTTGAAGGCACGAAACCGCCGGTTCCGTTCATGCTTGTACCCTCCCATGTGCGAACCACCTCATTGAAGGTGTAACGGTTGGAAGCATTGCCGTAGAAGCCACCCTTGCCCCATTCGCCGAGCACTTCATTCTCGGTCATATAGAGGTTGTTATCCTGATTTCCTACGAGTTCATTTTCTGTGATGACGAGAAGCACATTCACATTGGCATTATCCATATCAAGGGCATACTTGATATCGAAATCGACGTTGAAGTTATTGTCTGTGAACTTAGCGTCGGTGATTGTGATGTCGGCGGGAGCGAACGAGTTGAGTTCAGCTGCCACGTAGTCATACCAGAGACCGTTATTCTTATATACGTATGAATAATCGGGGAGAGTCTTCATCGGGCTTGCGATCGGGCCGCGGTTGATGCGTGCCGAAGGAGCCGCGTTCATTCCGAGGAACTGGTTCATTGAGTTAGCCTTCGGAGTGTTGAAGTTGTCGCCGGTGTAGCAATGGTAGGCCAAAGGAAGCACGAGATTCGGGAAATCCTTCTCTATATAATCGATAGCAAGGATTCCGAGAGGACAGTTAGGACACCCCTGGCCTGTCATCTTTTCAAGCACAACCTTGCGTGTGGTCTGGATTGCAAGGTCCTGAACGCTGGCATTCACCTGCTCTGTGAGGTCGCCCACCTTTATGTCGATGGTATAGTTGTTAACCTTTCCTACTGTAAGGGGGAGAGTCTGCGGGAATTTGAACTCAGTGCTGTAGCCGTTGCTCATCTCCACATCAGGATCGCTGACTGTGCTGATCTCCTTACCCTCGCCATCAAGGAGGCGGAGAGTGTAGCCCTTGTAAGTGTCAGTTTTGCTGGATACATTGAGAATACCCGAAACTGTGATCTCATCCTGAGCCACAACTGTTTCATGGGTTGTATTGATGAGAGAGAACTTGATATCGCGAGTCACAGCCACATCCTCGATGAAGATAGCCGACTTGTTGCGGTTCTGGTTGACAAATGCGATATAGATGTTCTTGCCTGCATACTTGTCAAGCTTGATGGTGTTCTCCACCCAGTCGCCGGCAAGGAGGTCAACGTTATCACCGGGTTTCTGCACCTCTTCAAACACAAGGTCTGACTTATAGCGGAAATTATCCATAATCTTGTCGGTGAGTGCAGTGATGATATCGTCGGTTGCATATACATACACCTTAAGTACATCATTAGTGTTCTTATAGCTCTGCGACTTGAAGGTGAGCACAGCGGTGTCGTCGTTGATGAAGAGCTGGTTAGTGATCAGCCAGTCGTCAGAAAGCCCCGGGCTTGCAAACATGGAGTGAGCCACAGCGGCCATATCTGTTGAATAGTTGTCGTCGCGTGCAGTCCACCAGGGGAGTTCGGAAGTGAAGCCCCAGCTCTGCATCTCATCGTTAGGCTCCAGCTGGTCGCCATCCCAGAGCATCCATTTCTCGCCTGAAAGGCCGCTGTCGAAATCATCGAAGAAGATGTCGGCGCCGATAGATGGCTCAGGCACGTATGAACCTTCGTATGCAATCACGATTTCAGCGTTGGGGTCGGCACCGGAGATGTCGGCAACTGCGTTAGCCTCAACCACAACCTCATATTTCGAGCCCTTGGCCAAGCGCTGTTCCATAACGGGGAACACCGAAAGCACACGGCCGGAGATAGAGCCATTGAGTGCGGTGATAAGCTCGCGCGAACCGTTCTCGCCGATACGGTATAGATACATTCCGCCGGCTTTCTTCTCTACAGGTGCAATCTCGGCATCAAATGTGATTGAAACCGGGTTAGACTGAGAGTTGATGCGGGTGATGGCTGTCCCGGCGGCAGGAGAAACAGTGGTCATAGCCACAGGTGCCTGCGGACGGCCCGTATATGTTACGCGGATTTCTTCATTCTTGCGAGGAGCATCGCCAGCCACGTTGCAGACTCCGGCAGGAATCACAACAGTATATTTCTTGCCCACGTCAAGACGACGGTTGCGGAAGGTCATGAGCAGATTGCGAGCATCGCCCGGGTCTTTAGAAACGCTGAGCGAGTTAGCAATGACGTTGCCATTCTCATCGAGAAGCTGAACAGCATTGAATTCGCCTGTCACATCAATCTGACGCTCGAACATCACCTTCACCTCGCTGAGGATAGCGAAAGCGGCGTTGTTGACCGGAGCAATTGCATAATTGTCGAGGAGGTTTACTCTCGGAGCCACCTCTGCGAACGATTCGGGCAATTCAAGGATGTAAGTGTCATAAGGGTCGTTGGAATAATCGGCCGCCAGAAGCACCTTGCCATCTTTGGAAGCAGAAGCAAATGTTCCGCTCAAGCCATAATCATCCTGCGACACTTCTCCCTGCCAGTCAACGCCCCATACCTGTTTTACCAGCGACTTAACGTCATACCAGTATTTGCCAACGAGTGCTGACCAGTTTCGGATAGGAGTGTTCGAGGGGGAAGAGGCATAGACCACGCCGTTGCCGTCAACACCGCCAAAGAGCATGCCGTGTGATTCGCCAAGGATGGAAACCTTTCCGGAAGTCATGTCGAGAGAATATACAGCATCAGTTTCTTCGGTGGTATATGCCGGGCCAACGATAGATTTCCCGTCGGGGGAGAATACACCGCCTTCGAGATAGCCGTAACCCTCATATTTGGGGGTGAAAGTGTATTTTGTCTTATCTCCCTTGCCGGATTCGGTCACATCATAGCCGAGCCCTTCCCATTCCATCTTCTCCATGTCATAGACGAAAGTCCATGCCTCGCCTGCGTAAGAGAAGCAAACAAGGCCGATGAATTTCTTTCCGTCGGGAGAAAGGTCGGTAGCACGTATCTGCTGTATTTCCTGCAGCGTTCCGAACATAGAGATGGGTTTCGGAAGGTTAGAAGGTGTGCATTCCTTTGGTTCAGCGCCGGTGAGATCCCACATCACGAGAGTCTCGCCAAAGAAATCCTGAGTGCTGACGGTTCCGATGGCATATTTGCCGTCGGGGGTGATAAATGAAGCCTTGCCGACAGGATACTTCTTGCTCACCGAATAGGGGAGGAAAATCCACTCGCTCTGGTCTGTTTTCCAGATGGCGGGTCTCCCTTTGTACTGTCCTGCTACAATCTTGCCGTCGTCGGTAACATCGCAACCCATCATCTGGGCTACTGTGTTCTCCTCGCCCGACTTGTAGAGCCAGGTCATTTTCTTGTTTTTCACATCGTAAAGCCGGGGATAAGAATATCCCAGAGGGTCAAGGTCGCTTTTGGCATAGCCCACAGCCCATTGACCGTTGTCTGACACTCGGTCGAGGTGACCTTTACGTTGAAGGTCGTTCAACTTAGTGAAGGTTGGCTTCTCGGCGGCCTGCATCGCCGACGGAGCGGCAATCAGGCTTGTCAAGAGCATCAACCCAATAGTCTTGATGTTCATATAAATAGTTGTTAGGTTTTATTTAAGGTTTTTAACTACTTTAATTTGGTCCCTCAGGTGATGTCCCCATCCTCCTGAGGGTGAAGCATCAGGAATATGATGCATTTTTTGTGGGAAGATTCGAGAAAGAGAGGATTAAGTAGTCCTTCTCTTTCCCGAATTATCAATCAGTTGAATATTTTCTTACTTAACAACGTATTTTTTACCATTAATGATATATACGCCTTTGGCAAGAGTGGTAACTTGTGCTGCATCTGCATCGAGAAGCACTACGCGGCCTGCGATGTCATAGACAGTCACAACACCGTTTTCAGCAACGATTGCGCTTACGCCAGATCCATCACCCATGCTGAAGTTGTAAACCAACTCAGGAGAGCAATGACCAGACTGGCCTGCTGTTTCATCATAAGTGCCATCATAGAAAGTGGCTTCCGGTATAACGAATTTATAAGTGCCCTCAAGACTTACGGGTGTCTCAAATGCAAATGTGTATTCAGTAGGATTTTGGAAATCATTTTCAACGGGATACGTTGCTTCAACAACTACAAACTCATCACCATTGTCAGCCTTGCGGTAGAGGGTGCCGGGAACCGGAGGATCAAGAGTTACATAGGTAACCTCTGCAAACTTCAGCACTATGGAAGTGAGTGGTTCAGTGAGCACTGCATTATCCTGGATAGAAGCAGACTCGGGAACAATATCCACTACAACATCACCGGGTTTCGGCTCTTCGCCTTCTATTGTGAAGGTGAAATTGGCCTGACTATTCGTTGTGCCGTCATACTCAGTGCCCATGTTAATGTAGCCCTTGTAGATAATCAATGTATATACGCCGGGCTTAACGATAGGCTCGAAAGTGAATGTAGCAGTGAGTTGGTCATCACTGAACACAGGATTATCGAGTTCCAGATCAACTGAGCCATCTCTTGCGATGATTCTCGGGTTGCTTTCAGCATTCCAAGCAAGATCCATCACCTTATTAGCATCGTTGCTGATAGTGATAGATGAAAGCTCTTTCAAAATTGCGCCATCCTCGGGATCAACCATAGTGAGCTTGGGTGCCCCGGCATTAGCCTGCCAGTCGATAACGTATTCGAAGTCATTGATATCGAAACCACCGGTGCCTTTCACATAGAGACCATCCTGGTCTTGCGCCTTGATAACAACAGTAAGGCTTCCGACAGCTTGTATAAGGATATCCTTATCGATGAAGAATTCCCATGTGGTTGCATATCCGTCGCCGACAGTTTCGACATCAGTTCCAACCTGGAATGTGCCGGCAAGTAAATTGTCGCCTCCGAAAACAGGTGTAGTGAAAGATTCAGGTTTTACAGGACCAGAGTAAACGATGGTGAAACTGTTCTTATCAAGATCTGTAAACTCATACTCAAGAGGATCGGGCATAATATTCTCAACCGTGTATGGGCTGTATTCCGTAGGTTTGGTCTGACCGATGAACTCAATATATGTTTCGAGTTCAAGAGATTTCTCCAGCTGTATAGGAGTGGGATATTGATTGGTGACCGGGTCATAACCGATGCCGCAGAATTTGAGTGCCAGATGATATGTGTGGCCTTCAAGAAGCTTGTAGTCGCCGGTTGCTTCGATATACAAACCGTTAACCCAGTAATCATCATCCTTGCCGCCTCTTCGGTTTACGTCAATTCTGTTTTCATTACCCTGTGTGATCCATTCTCTCAAACCTTCCTCGGTTCCATTGGTTACATCCCAAAGCTCCCAGCCGATATAATTCACTGCCGCATCGTTAGATGTTACGAATTTCACCTGACCGATGTAGTCACCCCAAGAGGGTAGCTTTGACCCGGAGGCAGGGTCTGACGAAACAAGTGTGATCTGAGGATATTCACCAATGCCAACATTCGGGTCGTTGAGATTATAGCTAAAGGTAAGCTTGGGATTCTTTTCTCCATTGGCATCCTCCAGACATCCGGCGGGGAATACAAGTTCCCATTGGCCATTCTCAGTGAAGAGTGTTTCATCGAAGATTGCAATGATGGATCCATTAAATACCTTGAACGCATCTGCAGTCACTGTATCGCCATAATCCAAGTTATCAAAGTAAGGCAATGCTTTGTCGTCTGCGATGGTTACATCATTATTGAGAATGTTCACCGATGCAAAATACTGAACATCATCAATATCTCCGGGTTCGGGATAAAGGCTGAGCTCCGGGAAAGCGAAAGCCGATGCGCTTGCACACATCACCACAGCCGCCGTTAGTAATGATTTTAATTCCATAAGCTGGTTGTTTTGATTGTATTATAAAAGTAAGTATATATTCTTTTTTAGAATGAATGATAAACGCATGGACGCACCGTGGTGCGTCCCTACGTGCAAGAGATTATCGGATTACTACCTTTTTGCCATTTATGATATATACCCCTTTCGCAAGAGAGGAGAGGTCGGCACGGGTTGCTCCGCTGAGCACCTGAACGCCGGCTATATCATAAACATCGAAGCTGACAACTCCATCGGAAGCTATGTCGCTGATTCCGGAAGTAACCTGTTTGAACTCGCCATAAACATCGTTGGCGTGGTCAAGGCCGTCGGCACACTCAAGACCTGTCATCCGTACTATCACGGGCGTGTTTTCGTCGCATTCGATAGCAGGCACATTAAAGGTGTAAAGCATAGCTCCTTCAGAGAGTGGATCTGCCTCCTCCTTAACGTCGGCCTCGGGCATGTCATAATATTTATCCTCTCCGTTCTCCTTATATTCAAAACGGATGGCATCATAGCTGATCTTGTTGCCGTTCATTACCCAAATCTCCATCGGCTGGCCGATTGTGAGGCTTGATCCGCGAGCGGGGGTGAAGTCGGCAGCCACAGTGTATTGAAGCACATTAACGATAAACGATAGGGCGAATCCGGAAGGATTTGATTTAGACCCGGTATAAACTCTCTGTCCATCGGGAGAGTAGAGCCTTCCAAATGATATTCCAAGGCCTGCAGGCTGAGTCTCCGGAGTAGAGGCCGGAAGCATATCGACAGGGCGACGGCGCTTGCCGGAGAAATCGAAAATAGCCGTGTTTCCATCGTGAGTTCCGGGTATATCTTCACTGTAAACCCCGACATCAAGGTTATCGCTGTCGCCATAGCTTATCGAAGCCATACCTGTTTTATCGGTGGCAAGAGGCCCATCAAACACGAACTTGATCATGGCATTCTCATCGCCGGGGAGATAATAGCTGTTGAAAGGATTCTCAACAGTGCTTCTGTCGGCTCCTATCACCTCAACGAGTTCCAGCGGTTTGCCGGCCACGATGAAAGGGATATCGCATCGGCCGTTGCCATTATATTTGTTCTTGCTGTCGGAAGCGTCGGTCACTTGCAAGAGACGGAGAGTCACTTCATCGCCATCCTTGATCTTGCCATCCTTATAAAGCTCCATCATTGCGGGGGCAATGTCGCATCCGATTGCTGTTCCCACCGATGATCCGTTAGCTTTGGCAGTGACAGCGACGCGCGTGTTGTCGGGAGCCACAAGGAATACATTCCCGAAAGAGACGGGGAAGTTGAAGTTGACCACCATCTCGTAGTCAGAGCTTGCCGACATCTTGCCTCCGTAATAACCGGGATTCTCCGGGTCGGTTGAAGGGATTGTGCTGACAAGCTTGAGCTCGGAAGTGCCTTCATAAATCACGAGCGAACCGGCATCCATGGCATAGCTGAAAATATAATAGGGAGTATCAGCTTTAAGCTGGGAATAGGTTACAAGTTTCCCTTGATCTGTATAGGAAAACTCTCCTGTCACTTTGGAGTTCTCGTTATGATCGGCTGCAGTGTAGATTTCCAGTTGGGTGGTGGTGTATTGAAACTTCACCGGGCCAGTCGCTTTTGGTGTATAAACCCCTGTCACGGTAACGAACTGAGGCCAGGAATATTCAGTTCCGGCTTCAACGGTGCCTAAATCTACAGACTGAGCGGATGCTGAGGCGGAGGAGCCGAGGGCAATGAAGGCGCTCGCAACCACCGCTTTTGTTAGAGTAGATATATTCATTTTATTCAAATTAATGTTTTTTAACGGTTAGTGTATTCTTTAGATATGGAGCATCTCAGAAAGTTTAACGATTGGCAATAACCAAAATTACGGAAATAATAGTTAAAAATTCTGTTTTTTCATTTAGCTTTGGTTAATAAAACTTACGTAACACGTCAGATTCTATCCATTTGCTTTATCACGAGCAAATGTAAGCAAAAAAATGGATTGCACAAAATCAAATTAACGTTTGAAAATATGTTTTACAACCTATTTTTGCCCCCGGTGCTTACTTTTGGAAAGAGAAATGTATAAATAACAAAAAGAAGAGAAAAATCTTTCCTCTCCTTTTTTTCTATTCAAATCACGTGTAATGACTGTTATCCGGCGAGATATTCACCTCTCGAAACAATGTCGCGCCCTGAAGGCGACTGGAAAATAGTTAACCCGAAGAGAGGGGCAGAAGCATAGATATGATCGAATATATCCGACTGCAGATGCTCGAACTCCTTCCATCTCACCTCCGACAAGAAGAAATAGAATTCCAACGGGAGTCCTGAAGTGGTAGGCTCCAATTGTCGCACCATATAGAGAAGGTCGGTCCTTACGTTGGGATGATTCTGCAGCCAGCGTTCCATATATTCACGGAAGAGACGCAAGTTGGGATGCCCTGCGGTCTCCCCGTCATTGCCGAGCAAGCCATTTTTTCTCAAAGATTCCAGCTCATTGTCTGAGAGGAAACGCACGCTGTTGATATCGATATAAATTGGACGGCACACCCTTCGTGCTTTTGAGCGCCGCATCGCCTGATAGTTCTGAAAAGATTCCGACACTAAGGAGTAGGGTGGGATCGTCGTGACCGAATTGTCCCAATTCCGAATTTTAACGGTAGTGAGAGATATGTCGATCACCTCCCCGTTGGCGTTATGTTTCGGCACAATAATCCAATCCCCTTTATGTAACATCTTGTTAGCCGTGAGTTGCACGGAGGCCACCAAACCTAATATAGTGTCCTTGAACACCAACATAAGGATTGCGGCCGATGCGCCTAATGCCGTCAGGATGGCAATAGGAGATTTCCCTATGATTAGGCTCAGTCCGATGATCACGCCTATCCCGATGATTATGAGCTTCACCATCTGGAATATCCCTTTCACTGCAAACGGCTTGAAACGGTGACGCCGGGAGAAAGCATAGAGCAGATTGTCGAGGAAAGTGTTGACGGCGTAGATCGAGACGCCAATAATATAGAAAGAGGCTATGAGATGAAGGGTGGCGGAGAAATTTCCCGGATTCCTGAAACAATATGGCATGAGCCACTCGGCTATGATAGCCGGGGGGAGAAGCGATATTCCACGCAGTAGCGGGGCATTGATGAGATCGTCGTCCCAATCGGTCTCTGTTTTCTCCACTACCACCGCCACCAATTTCAGAATCATTATTGAAAGATAGTAGCCGGCGACTGAGCAAATCAATACCCCGATTAGCAGGAGTGCGGATATCCAACCGCTGTCGGAGCCCAAACCGAAAAAACCGGTGAGCCATATCCGGAGTTCCGAGAAGAATCGCGCGGTGGCGCTTATTGTTTCAGTCATAATCGTTGAATTTTTCTTGCAAAGAGAGTGATATGTCGAGAAGGAGGTCAGACGAAATGCTTCTCTATGAATGGAACAAAGAGGGCATTCAGCTGATCACCTTCGATCAGGAAGCCGTCGTGACCGAAAGGAGATGATATCTGGGCATATTCTCCCCGGGGTAATTGCTCCGCTAAATGGCGCATATCTTCGGGAGGGAACACGATATCAGTGGTCAGGCCCACCACAAGAGTAGGCATCATTATAGATGACAGCACCTTGGCCACGCCGCCGCGTCCGCGCCCGATGTCGTGGGTGTCGAACGCATCGAGGATAGTCATATATGAGTATGCGTTATATCTCCGGCAGAGCTTATCGCCCTGATGCCGCTGATATGTCACGGCCCTTCGCAAGGAATCGGCCGGCAGGTCGTCGGGATCCTGCTGAGTGAGGTTATACCCCTCCGGGCCGCGGTAGGAGATAAGACCTATTGCCCGTGCGGCTGCAAGGCCTGCCATCCCGGCATCCGGCCTGGGTTCGCCATACGATTTATCCGCCTTTATGGCCATGCGCTGGGTCTCGTCGAGGGCAATAGTCCATGGAGTTGCCTTGGCATCAGTGGCACACAGTATCATCCTCTCGAATCGCTCCGGTTCCTGCACCGCCCATTCGATAGCCTGAAAGCCCCCTACGGAGCATCCTATAAGCGCCTTGACGCGGCCTATGCCGAGATGCTCTGCAAGGAGAGAATGGGCGCGAACCATGTCGCGGATTGTCACCTTCGGGAAATCAGCATAATAAGGCTGGCCGGTGGCCGGATTCGTATGAAGAGGGGAGGTGGTGCCGTAGGGGGAACCAAGTATGTTGGCGCATATCACGAAATATTTCGATGGGTCGAGACAGGCACCCTCCTCAACCGTATGTGGGAACCAGTCGGCCACGTCAGAGTTTGCGGTGAGGGCATGACAGACCCACAGCACATTGTCTCTCTTTTCATTCAGTGTGCCGTAGGTGTGATAAGCGATGACGGGATCTTGCAGATAGCCTCCGATTTCAAGGTCGAGGCGCCCTTTATGATTATAGAACTGGATCATTAGCTGTTTCTTTCAAATGGTTCTTCCCGGGTAAGCCTTCAATGCTTCTGCAAGCACTTTCATAGCCTTTTCAAGATCCTCGCGGCATAGCACGTAGGCAAGGCGGACTTCGTTACGCCCGATTCCGGGGGTGGTGTAGAAACCGGAGGCCGGGGCCATGAAAATTGTCTGTCCCTCATATTCAAATTCCTCCAGGCACCAGCGGCAGAACTTGTCGGCATCATCCACCGGGAGCTTGGCCACAGTGTAGAACGCTCCCATAGGTATCGGTGAATAGCACCCCGGAATCTTGTTAAGGCTGTCGATCATAAATTTGCGGCGTTCCACATACTCATTATAAGTGGCCAGCATGTAATCGGGGGCCGCGTCGATAGAGGCCTCGGCCACTAACTGGCCAAGCAACGGAGGGCTCAGGCGCGCCTGACAGAACTTCATGACGTTCTTCTTCAGTTGCTCGTGCTTTGTGATGAGGGCGCCGATCCGGATTCCGCATTCATTATATCTTTTTGAGACAGAGTCAATCAACACCACATTCTCCTCTATTCCCGGAAGATGGAAGGCGGAGATATAGGGAGCTCCCGTATAACAGAATTCACGATACACTTCATCGGAGAAAAGGAAGATGTCGTGCTTCTTCACGAGGTCGCGAATCTGGAGCATCTCTTTCATTGTGTAGAGATAGCCGGTAGGGTTATTGGGATTGCAGATCAGTATCCCCTTGGTGCGCGGTGTGATCAGCTTCTCGAATTCCTCCACGGGAGGAAGCTCGAAACCGTTGTCGATCGATGATGGCACGGTCACGATCTTGGCACCGGCAGAAATGGCGAAAGCCATATAGTTGGCATAGGCCGGCTCAGGAACGATAATCTCGTCGCCCGGGTCGAGGCAGGCCATAAATGCGAACAGCACCGCCTCCGATCCTCCGCAGGTGATGATTATATCCTCCACGTTGACATCAATGTTGAAACGGTGATAATATTCACACAATTTCTTGCGCAGGGAGAGAAGTCCCTCAGAGGGGGAGTATTCGAGCACCTTGCGGTCTATTTTTTTCAGGGCCTCAAGAGCTTCGGGAGGGGTCGGCACGTCGGGCTGGCCTATGTTGAGACGATATACTTTGAGTCCGCGTTTGATTGCTTCGTTGGCTAATGGCACGAGGCGGCGTATCGGAGAGGCAGGCATTATTTCGCCACGCTTTGAAATTTCGGGCATATTATTTGACTTTAATTACTTTAAAAATTGTGTTGTCTGATTCTAAGACACCATTTTCTTTTTCCGGAATCTTCCGAGGAGATATGAGGATGCGTCTTTCAATTCCGGAAGATTGAAAAGACGCGACATTACGATGTATGAGGCCACTCCGGCCGCAATCACGGTGAGGAGCCGGACCGGAGGAGCAAGGGGGATGCGGAGGCATAATATGGAGATTATCCCCATGGCCGTTGCCACGCCGAGCGAGGGGAGGAGGTCGGTGAGCATTGAGACCGGAGAGTAACCTGTGGCCCGGGAGGCCATCCGGAGGACTATGAAGTAGGTCACGGCAGAGGCTGCAAACTGTCCCCATACGATTAACGTCAGGTTGCCGGTCCACATTGTGGATAGGATGGCAACAAATATGAGGGCATCCTTTACCAATTCAACAGCGAAGAGCTTCCGCGCCGCCCCGATAGAGAGGATGAAGTTATTATAGAGGGAGATCATCACTATGAAGATTCCCCTTATGGTAAGAATCTGGAAGATCGGTATCGCGGCATCCCATTTATGTCCGAAAAGGGTATGGAAAAGGGGCGCGCCGATGGCGGCAAGGCCAAACATCACGGGGAAAAGGAGGAATGCCGTGAACCGGTTCACACGCTTCATGTAGCGGTGAAAAGTGGCCTTATCGTCCTGAACGTTGGAGAGTAGAGGCACAAAGGTGGCGGTTAGTATCTGCGACACCGATGCGCTCGACATCTTGCTCCATTTGTCGGCCTGGGTGTAAATGCCGAGGAGAGTGAAATTGAGGGCTCCGATAACAAAGGTGTAAATCTGCAGGCAGACGGTATTGAGCATGGAGGAGGAGAATACACTCAGCCCGACTTTATAGATCTGCCTGAGCGATGCGAGGCTGAAACCTCCGCGCGGCCACCATTTGCACGTGATCCATAACCAGGCCGTCTTGACAGCCCCTAACACGACATACTGCCACACCAGAGCCCAGACTCCATAGCCGGCTATCGCCATCCATACCCCCACGATGCCCGATACAAAAAGGCCGAGCGTGTTGGCCACGGCAAGCATCTTGACATCCATCCGCTTCATCAGTCGGTTGGTCTGTACTATTGAGAGGGCATTGATCACGAATGTGAGGAAGAGCACTCTTGAGAGGGGAATCAGGATTTTCTCTCCGTGGAAAGTGTCGGCAATGAGTGGAGCGCAGAAGAAAAGGATAGCATAAATCGCTAAGGAGACCACGAGATTGAACCAGAACACGGTGGAATAATCAGTTTCTGTCGGGTCTTTTTTCTGGAGCAGGGCAGTGCCGAATCCGGAATCAACGAAGAGGTTTGCGAAAGCCTGAAAGCCGAGGAGAAGGCCTACAAGACCGAAATCCTTCTCGGAGAGCAGGTTGGCCAACACGATACCCACTACGGCATATAGCAATTGAGTGGAGACACGGTCGATCGTGTTCCACTTAATGCTTCTTGCCGTCTTGAGCTTAAGGTCGGACATTCAAGTGAATCGTTATGAGATGGCTGGAAAGTTATGCTTATAGGTTAGGAAAGGTGGATAATTATTTATGTTGAGCCACATCGCGTTCGCTCTCTCCTTCATCCTCCTGAGTGAGAGGGACGAGTTTCCCGCCTCCCACCTTTTTCACCTGAGGCTTCCCTTTATAATAGATGCGTGTTGAGCCGATGCCGCGCACATCGAGTTTATCGTTGGCCCAGCATCCGATTGATCCGGCTCCCATGATTTTGCAGTTCACGTTTTTCGCTTTCATCTCATCGGCTTGGATTGTGCCGGCTCCGACCATCTTATAAACAGCCTTTTCGCAATTCCCGGAGATGGCTATGATTCCATTTCCTGTCACGAAATTGGCCTCCACTTCGCCGGCCTTGATGTTGTCGGCTAAAATCTCTCCGTTTCCCATCATACGGGCTGTGAAACGAGGCACGGAGGAGTTGGAGAGAATCTTCACGGAGTAGTCTGATGAATTTTCCACTTGCGTGAGATAATCGGAATATACATGAAGCTCCGGGAGGTTGGGTAAGGACACGTTTTCGCTTGCAAGCTGTATCTTGAGAGTCCCTTTCACGTTGGAGAAGAGGAAAATATCGGCTAAGTTTTCATCTGCGCGATACACAACATAGCCTGTTGAATCAGGGTTGGCGTGATAAACGACATGCACGTTGTCATAGACCGCTAACTTGTCAAACTGTCCCACTTTCAGGCGGAATGTCTCGGTGTGTGCCTGAGCCGGAACCAGAATGCATAATATGAGCGCTAATATGGCGAAAAATCTTTTCATATTTAAATTAAAACTTGCTGAAGGATATTATATCATTATACAGAAGGATATTATATCATTATAACACTAAAAGAATGAATAAGTATTATTGAGAGGATAAGAAATTTTCCATAATTAAGTCGAGGAGTTCAAGCAGCTCACTGTGGGTTTCGGCACGCAGCAAGCGGATACGTGTCTCGCGGAAATTCGGAATCCCCTTGAAAAGAGGTGTTGCGGCAAGGTGACGCCTGATATGGAGGATGCCCCGGTACTCATCGATGCGGTCGATGCTTTCGCTTATCTGGCGCTTCAGGATCTCCATCTTCTCCCGGTTAGAGAGCGGTGTGTAGGCACCCGTTTCAAGAAAATCCTTCACTTCCTTGAAAATCCATGGTGCGCCGATGGCTCCACGCCCTATCATCACGGCATCGACACCGAATTTATCGAATGCCTCGCGTGCCCCTTCCGGAGTGGTTATATCGCCGTTTCCTATTATCGGAATCTCAATGCGCGGATCCTCCTTCAGTTTGCCGATAAGGGTCCAGTCGGCTTGTCCGGTGTACATCTGCGAGCGTGTGCGTCCGTGTACAGTCAGGGCCTTTATTCCGCAATCCTGAAGTCTGGGCGCAAGGTCGGTGATAATCTTGTTTTCACAGTCCCATCCAAGTCGGGTCTTGACAGTGACCGGGAGGTCAACAGCCTCTACCACCGCCTTAGTGATCTCCAGCATCTTGGGGATGTCGCGAAGCATCCCCGCTCCGGCGCCTTTCCCGGCCACTTTCTTAACCGGACATCCGAAGTTGATGTCGAGGATGTCGGGACCGGCTTTCTCCACAATGCGCGCCGCCTGCACCATGGCTTCCGGGTCGCGCCCATATATCTGAATCGCCACGGGGCGTTCGGCGGGGTTTATGTGAAGTTTGCGCACGGTGCTGCTTATGTCGCGTATCAAGGCTTCGGCCGATACAAATTCGGTATATACGGAGGCCGCACCCATCTCGCGGCATATAAGACGGAAAGAGGGGTCGGTTACATCCTCCATCGGAGCAAGCAAGACGGGACGGTTGCCAAGATCTATGTCTGCTATCTTCATTCTTTTCACTTTAGGGTGAGACGGTTGAGGCCATTGTTGAGTATTAACTGAGCCATCTCGCGGAATTGTTCGGGGGTGACGGCGCGAATATGCTCTGCAACCGTGTGAATATCGTGAATCTCATCATAATATAGAAGGCTCTTTGCCAATGACATGCAACGGCTTTCACGATTGTCGGAACCGACAATCATCTGTCCGAGATATTGGTCGCGGATGCGTGCAAAAACGCGGGGTGAAAGCAGAGTGTCGGCGGCTTTGGCAATCTCTTTCCTGATAATGCCTATGCATTTATCCACAGAAGCAGGATCTGTGCCGAAATAGAAGAGGATGAGGCCGGTGTCGGAAAGGAGTGAGACATTGCTCTCAACGGTATAAACGAGCCCTCTCCTTTCGCGCATCTCCATATTTAGGCGTGAATTCATGCAGGGCCCTCCGAGATAGTTGTTGAGAAGGCAGAGGGCGTGGCGGCGCGGATCGTCGCGGCTAAAAAGCCTTGCTCCCACTATGGTGTTGGCCTGATGGCTGTCGCGGTCGCGCACCTCATCAAATGGCTCTGCCGGGGGGAGAGGAGCGATTGGTTGATTAGGGGCGCTGTAGTCAAGGTCGCCGAAATATTTCTCAACAAGCTTTATATTTTTTCCCGGGTCGCCGGGATCGCATACATACACTACCATTTTCTCCGGAATGTAATGGCTGTCGATGAAATTGCGTGCATCGGCAGAGGTGAGGCGACGCACACTCTCAGGTGTTCCCAATATGTTGTGGGAGAGCGGAGAGCCTTTATAAATAAGCTCTTCAAATTCATCATATACCGATTCGGAGGGAGAATCCTTATAGCTCTGAATCTCTTCAATGATTACCTCGCGTTCCTTTTCAATCTCAGCATCAGGGAAATTGGAATTTTTCACAAGGTCGGCAATCAGTTCGATGGCTCTTTCTGCGTGACCGGCAGGGGCGTTGGTGTAAATCATCGTCTCCTCCTTGGTGGTGTAGGCGTTTAGTTCGCCTCCCACTTGTTCCATGCGGCAGGAAATGTGCCAGCTCTTGCGTTTACGCGTCCCTTTGAAAAGGGTATGCTCCACGAAATGAGCAAGCCCTTCATGCTCGTTGTCCTCATTCCGGGAGCCGGCATGCACGGCCAAACCGATGTAAGAGACATCGCCCGGAAGGCGGGTCGCTACCACCCTGATTCCGCCGCGGAGCGTAGCTATGTGATATTGAGGTTTCTCCATTATATAAAGAAACGGGTATGGTTGGTAAAACTTTTCAAACTGCAAAGTTAATCATTTCTCTGCAATAAAAGGATATGAGAGCGATTTTTTAACGAGGAATAAATAGCAGTTTTGTGAAAAAAGGAAGAGGGATAATGAAAAAGACACATTTTTGGGTGGAAGTTGTTTTGTATAAAAGAAATAAAAGAATTACTTTTGTTAGATGAAATGCAAATTAGTTATATGAAGATTATAGAGGATAACATACATCGCCTTAAAGAGCTATGCAATAAATATAAAGTGAAGACTCTTTACGTATTTGGCTCGGTATTGACTGATAAATTCAGTAGCGAGAGCGATGTGGACTTACTTGTTGATTTTAACAGTGAGATAGACCATACCAATTACACCGATAATTTTTTCGAGTTCTATTATTCTCTTCGAAATCTTTTTAAACGCGAGGTTGATCTGGTTGATGAAAGCGCCATACAAAATAAGTATTTTCGATCGGAAGTAGATAATACCAAATATCTGATTTATGGATAATAGAGTTAACAAATACTTGCAAGATATCTTGACTGCAATTGATGAGATATGGTTTTTTATGGAGTCCCGTCCGAGAGAATATGCGGTATTTTGTGAGGATTTATTGTTTAGACGAGGAGTGGAACGTAATATTGAAATAATGGGGGAGGCAATGAACAAGGCTTTAAAATTGAATCCGGAACTTCCTATAACCAATTCTCGCAAGATAGTAGATACCAAAAATTTTGTTATCCATGCCTACGATTCATTGAAACCTGATTTATTGTGGGGCATTGTAATAAATCATCTCCCATTATTGAGGAAAGAGATAGAAGCAATTTTGAATAATGGCATAGATTTCTGATATTTTTTAGCTGCTCAGAATTATTTGTTGGAAAGAACCTCTATTTAGAATATTATAAAACGCGAATGCGGCGGGTCGTCACGACTCGCCGCATTCGCGTGTTTTCCATAATA